>JAPLSS010000295.1 GCA_026398515.1 Candidatus Sumerlaeota bacterium
CCGGCGGCTCGTTCGTCTTCTTCCTCAATTTCAAGGCCTGGGACGCCGCCACCGCCGGCCCGTTCGTGTTCGCCGCCACGCCATAGATGATGGCGATGCGGTCGCATGCGCCGGAGGATGACGGGAACGCCCGCGCTCCCAGGAACCGAGCGCTTGGTGAGAAATCCGGGGCAGGCGCGGCGGTTGTCCTGTCAATCCCCGCGATGCGCCACGAAACGGCTTCGCCTGGCGCACGAAACCTGACGCCGAATGCAGAGGATCAGCCGATGACGCCGTCCTTGACCGACCCGGCGCCCCGCGACGGGAGGAACATCCGCGCGGGGCGCGTCATTCCCACCGAGACCTACGCCGACCAACCCTACCTCGTCCGAACCGACGACGGGGCGTGGCTGTGCTGCGGGGTGGAGGCCGATTCGCCGGAAGGCAAGACGATCCTGTGGTCGCAGCCGGAAATCGTCCTCTACGATGACGACGTGTTCCTGCGGATCAGTTGCCCCCGATCTTCTGGAAGAGAATGGGCGCTGGTTCCTCACGGAAACGCAGAAGAACGTCGCGCGCCCGGCGCCAACCGTGCGACCCCGTCAGGGTCGAGAGAATGGGGAGCGCCGTTTCCGTGGGTTTCACCCACGGCTATTCATGTTTCTCCCCTGCGGGGAGACGACGGATCCGTGGAGCGATGTCTCTTGTGTCGCGCCGCCTCGGTCAGGGGTTTGGCGCGTTCATCGACGGGTTATCTTGTGGAGGCGAATCTCTATGTCCATGTTGCGGTTGGGGTCGGTCGTCATGTTGGGCTGCTTCACCCTGTGTCCGCGCGGGGAGGGCGCCGAGAGGCGAGGTCGCGCGTCCGTCGCGCCGGCGCCCGAGGGGATTCTGATCGAGGCCGAGGCGTTCACCCGGAAGACGCCGAATAGCGCCGAGTTCGCCGTGCCCAGGAAGGAACCGAACGGCAGCGGCGGCGCGGTGCTGCTCAAGTTCTTCACCGAAGGATCGTGCGCCTATGACTTCGAGGCGCCGAGCGAGGGCGATTACTTCGTCTGGCTTCGCTACGCGTGCAACAACGACGTGAAACTCCGCGCGGCGGTGGACCCGGCGGATGAGAGGAGCTTCAAGCCGGCCGCGCTTCCCAAGACGGGCGCGCTCGAGGGGCCGGACGCCTACCAATGGGGAAAGATCCTGCAAACCCAGCTGGCCGCCGGCAAGCACACGCTCGTCCTGGAGGCCGCGCCGCTGCGCCCCGACTGCCTTTGGATCACCACCTCCAAGGAGGCGCCGAAAGCCATGGCCGCCGCCCCGAAACCAACGCCCAAGCCATTGGATGACGCGACGCGCGCCCTGCTGGCCAAACCCATCGAACCCATTCGGCCCGACTGGCTCAACGGCGCGGCGGACTATCAACTGCCCGACTGGTTCGACCAGTGCCGCGTCTGCGCCCACACGCGCCTCGGGCCGCCCTGGCACGACAAGCCGATCTTCCTGACCGCCGGCCATGAACTGGCCAAGATTGGGTTCCGTGAAATGAGCCGCCACATCAAGAGCGGCGACGAGGGCGCGTGGTGGCCGTCGAAGGAAGGCGCGGTCGTCGACTGGGCCAAGGACCGCAACTACGCCAAGGAGATTCTCGACGAGGCGCACGCGGCCGGCCTGCGGATCATCGTCTACAACCGGCACATGGAAGACGCGTACATGGCCGAGCAGCACCCCGACTGGGTCTGCGTCGATTGGAACGGCCAGCCCCTCCATACCAACCGCGGCGCCATCATGTGCGTGAACTCGCCGTATTCCGACTATTTTCTGCGCCGCCAACTCGAGCTGATCGATATGGGCGCGGACGGGTTCTATTACGATGAAGTCCACATGCCCAAGACCGGCTGCTGGTGCCCGTACTGCCGGGCGAAGTTCAAGGAGCAGACCGGGATCGACCACCCCGCCCAGCCGATCCGAACGACCCGGTTTGGAACAAGTTGATCGACTTTAACAACGCCAGCATTGAACAGAACTTCCTCAAATACCGCCAAGCCCTGCATGCGCGCAATCCGGAGATTGTGATGCTGATCGGTAGCCACAAGTACCCGCAGATGATCGAACGCCACCTGACGCAGCGCCTGTTCCGCATCGCCGACTCGATGAAGACCGAGTTCTCGCTGCCCCTCCGCGGCGAATTCACCGGCAAGCCGGGGGCGAAGCAATCCGACGACGTCAAGGGCCTGCGTCCGCGCGAGCCGGATGCGCGTCTGGCGCTGGGCTATACGCTCGCGCGCGACGCGGCCGACGGGCGGCCGGCGCATATCTGGGCGCACGGCCTGCTCGACGCGCGCTCGGCCATTTTCGCCGCCGCCGGGATGATCGCCCACGGCTGCATCGCCAACTTGGACAACCACGAGTCGGGCATCCCCGACATCGAGAAGTTCAAACCGGCGGTCGACATGGGCAACCGCGTCTCGCCGGGTTTCGCGGGAACCAAGCCGCTGCATTGGGCCTTGGTTCATTACGCCGAAGCCGCGCGCGACAAGTATCTCTCCGACGAAACCGAGACGTGGAAGAACGTGTTGTATCCGATGTTCGGCGCGTACAAAGCGCTCCTGCGCGCGCATTACCCGGTCGGCGTCATCACCGACAGCCAACTCGAAGAGGGCCTGCCGGACGACTGCCGCGTGTTGTTTCTGCCGGCGCCGGATCAGCTGACCGATCCGATGAAGGCCTCGGTCGAAGCGTTCCAGAAGCGCGGGGGGTTGGTCGTTGCGCAACGCCCCGACTGGGCATGGCACGACAAAGCGGGCCATGACGCGGCGACGGCGGCGTTTATGAAGGAAATCGAGAGCGTGACCGCCCAGGCGCCGGTCCACGTCACGGGCGGCGCCGAAACGATGCACGCCGTCTCCTTTGTCGGGAAGAAGGACAAGCGCGTCACCGTGGCGCTGGCCAACGATTTCACGTGGGTGCGCACCGGCAAACCCGCGCCGGCGGAGGAGACGAAGAAGATGTTGGAGGCCATTCAGGTTCCGCCGCCTTGCCAAGGCGTCGCGGTGACGTTGCGCGGCCAGGGCGTTCCGAAGAAGGTCGCCGATCTCGTCACCGGCCAGTCCCTGCAATGGAAGGAAACCGGCGGCGCCATCGAAATCGCCGTCCCGGATTTCGAGGCCATGGCGGTCGTCGTGGCGGAGTTTTAACCGATGACGACCAGACGCCGCCTTGAACCACGGAAGACACGAACCGACACGAAGGGACACACAGAAAAACAACAATCCGACGGGGAAGAACGAATCAGGTCTTGGCCGCGATGGCTTCGAACGCGGACTGGAGGGCGTCGGCTTGTTCCAGATCGGTCTGAATCACGCGGCCCATCAGCGCCAGCGCTTCGGCGGTCGCGGGGTCCGATTTCGCCGATTCCGCCAGGTCCGCGAGCCGCCCGCGCAGTCTCTCCGCTTCCTCCCGCTTGCTCGCCATGCACCGGCGGCTGAGCGCGGGAATCGACAGATAGCCGATCTCCGAAAAAACCGGACTCGGCGCCCCGGGCACGGGAATCCCCTTCAGCGCCTCGATCCGCGCCGTGATCTCCCGCGCCTGCTCCAGGTCCGTGGCCGCCATCCGCTCCAACGCCTCCACCAACGGCAGGTCCGCCGGCGTCGCGTACGGATTGGACGTCAGAACATAACGCGGAAAGGAATGAAACTTAAGCCGCAGCGCCTCATTCAGCGCCGCGACACTCTCATCATGGTTGGCCATCTCAGCACCGCTGCCCATCAATATCCCCCGTATTCCTCTCAGGCCGTCCCAGGGACTGCCCCATTCCTAAGTCGCCTCTCTTGTCTCAAACGGCAATCGCCAACCGCCCATCGAGAATCCCCAATCAGTTCTCGCCTATCGGCCATCGGCTATTGGGTATCGACCCTCGGCTATCGGCTATTGAATATTGCCTATTCGCGGTTCTCCTCACAGCCCTCCAACCACCCGCGCCGCCCCGCCCAGCGAACTCAGCGCCGTCTGCACGAACTCCTCCACCGGCTGGAAGTAAATCCCCAGGAAAATCACCGCCACAAGCAGCGCGCCCATCGCCGCCAGATCGAACACGCTCAACCGGATCGACGGCAAGGTCTCAAAGCGCTCCAGGGTCATCGCTCTCACAATCTTGAAATAGTAATACAGGGACACAACGCTGTTCCCGACGCCGATCAAGGCCAGCGACAAGTAGAACCACGGCCCGCGCGGCATGCCCGTGCCTAGCGCCGCATCGATCAGCACTTTGAACAACTTCAACTTCGCGGGAAACCCGGCCGTCGGCGGCAGGCCGGTCAGCGAAATCAGAAAGACGACCATCGCCGTGACCAGATACGGCGAGGCGACCCACATGCCGCGACACGCGCTCATCTCCGTTGTGCCCGTCTGCGCCTCCAGTGTGATAGCCACATAAAACGCGCCGAGTGTCATCAAGTAATACACCACAAAATAGAACAACACCGCGTCCCACGCCGCGCTATTCATCACCGTGAAGGCCATCAATAAGTAGCCGGCATGCGCGATGCTCGAATATCCCAGCAGCCTCTTGATGTCCGTCTGACGAATCGCGACCAGGTTCCCCACGGTCATGGTCGCCGCCGCCAGAATCCAGAAGACGATATCCAGCCCCGACGCGGTCAAATGCCTCGCCGCCGCCGCCACGTCGAACCCCGGCGCCGCCATCCCGGCTTGGAGCACGAGCCGCAGCAAAATGGCGAATCCCGCCGACTTCGACACCACGGCCAGGAACGCGGAAATCGGCGTCGGCGAACCCTCATACACATCCGGCGTCCAGTTGTGGAAGGGAACCGAGGAGATCTTGAACCCAATGCCGCACAAAAGCAGGGCGAACGCGACGAAAAACGTGAACGACTGCGTCCCTTGCCGGAGCGGCGCAAACGTTTCGGCGATCCGCAGCGTTCCCGTCATGCCATAGAGATAACTGATGCCGAACAGCATGACTCCGGATGCGACCGCGCCGTACAGGATATACTTCATGGACGCTTCCGAGGATCGCCGATCGACGCGCAAGTAGCCCGCCAAGACATAGGAGGACAGCGAAAGCGTCTCCAGCGAGAGGACGAGGATTATATAGTCATTCGCCGCCGCCAGAAACATCGCGCCCAGCGTCGCGCTGAGGACCAGCGCGTAGTACTCTCCCATCCGGTATTCGGCGAATATCTCGGCATTGGCCGCGGTGAACAAACACACCGCCATGGCCCCGAGGATGAAAATCTTCTGGAAAAAAAGCGCCAGCGAATCCAGCCGGATCGCGCCGCTGAAGATGACGGCGTCCGTCGGCTGGAAGCGCGTCAGGAGCGCGAACGCCGTCCCCAGCCCCGCCACGGCCACCCAGACCGACGCGCCGGTGCTGCGGCGCGACAACAGCGCCAGGTCGACCAGCAACACCGCCATCAGCGCCGCGATCAGCGCCAACTCCGGCGCGATGGCCCGGCAGTTCGCCAAGGTCTGGGCTGTGAAAGCGCTCATGTCCTGTTCCGTCTCTTCCGAGTATGCCCGGGAGTTCGTAATGTAGCCTTCAGGCCGTCTTGCAGTTTGTACGTCGCCTATTCGCCATGGGATCTGCAGTCTGTTTGCCTATTGGCCATCGGCTATTGGCTATCCTCAGAACCCCGCCTGCGCCACCGTCGCCGCCGCGTTGGCGGAGACATGCAAAACCTTGAGGAACAAGTCCGTCGTCGGCGCGAACACATCCAGCATCAACTTCGGATACACGCCAAACACGATGCATCCCACGGCCAAGGGAACAAGCGTGAACGCCTCGACCCAACTCACGTCCGGAAATCCTTTGTATTCCTCTTTGAGCGGACCGAGATACACCCGCTGCACCGCCCATAGAATATATCCCGCGCCCAGGACGATGCCAAGCGTCGAGGCTACCACCAGCGGGCGAATCATCGCGTTCTGGAACGAGCCGAGAAACACCATCGCCTCCGAAATGAAGCCGTTCAGCCCGGGCAGGCCCAACGCCGCAAAGAACCCGACAATCGCCAACGCGAAATACTTCGGCATGTGCAACCCAATGCCGCCGAAGCGATTCAGATCGCGATGGTGCGCCCGGTCATACAGCACGCCGACCAGCAGAAACATCATCGCCGAGCTCAACCCGTGGTTAAACATCTGGAAGATCGCCCCATTGATCGCCCCCGGCCGCAGCGACGCGATTCCCAGCAACACATAGCCCATGTGGCTGACGGAGGAGTACGCGACCAACTTCTTGAAATCGGTCTGCGCCATCGCGCACAACGCGCCATACACAATGGAGACAAAGCCCAGGCTGGCCAGCGCCATGATCACAAACTCGCTGGTCGCGGTCGACACCAGCAGCGGGTAATTCAGGCGCAAAATGCCATAGCCGCCCATTTTCAGCAGCACGCCGGCCAGAATAACCGAGATCGCGGTCGGCGCCTCGACGTGCGCGTCGGGAAGCCAGGTATGGAACGGGAAGACCGGCACCTTGATCGCGAACCCGATGAACAGCGCCAAAAACAGCCACTTTTCCAGCCAGTGCCAATCGGAATTCGGGCCAAAGACCTGCGACGAAATCAAATAGGGAATGTCAAAAGCCAGGTCCTTGTCGGCCGCCTTGAAATAGAACGCCAGCATGGCCAGCAGGATCAGCACGCTTCCGACCAGGGTGTACAAGAAGAACTTAATCGCCGCGTATTCCCTCCGCGGGCCGCCCCACAGGCCGATGAGAAAATACATCGGCAGGAGCATTAGCTCCCAGAACACGTAGAACAGGAAGAAGTCGAGCGAGACAAACACGCCCATCATGCCCGTTACCAGCAGCAGGTAAAGCGCATAGAAGCCCTTGACGCCTTTCTCAATATGGAATGCCGAAAACGCCGCGAGGAACGAGAGCAGCCCGGTCAGAAAGATCAGCGATATGCTCAAGCCGTCGGCGCCGACCTTGTAGTAGATATGAAAGCTGGGAATCCACGGCTTCGACACATAGCAACAGAAATTCGCCGGCTGAATGGTCGGTGTGGCGGCCGACACCGCCTGCGTGGCCTCGATCAGATAATGCTGGTTGAACGCGAAATCGCGCCACAGCCAAATGCACAAAGCCAGCACGATCCCGGTGGAGATCACGGCGATACCGCGAATCGCCTGGTGGCTCGTCTTGGGCAGACACAAGATAATTGCCATTCCCAACAAAGGGATGAAGGTAATCAATGTCAGAACGTAACTGGCCAACGTTCCTGCTCCCATGTTCGTAGTGCGCCCCTAAGGTCGTACAAGTACTTTCCTATCTCAGAACGCCGCCAAACATATCGCGGCGATAAGCAGCACTCCCACGACCAGCGTCAAAAGGTACGTGCGCACCCGCCCGGTCTGCAAGCGCCCCAACGCCCCCCCTGTCGATGAGCAAAGCCAGCCCGCGCCATTGACGGCGCCGTCGATCGCTCGATTGTCGAACAGGCCGATCAGCCACGCGGCCGCCTTGCCGAGCTGGCCCGCCAGGTTGACAAGGAAATCGATGATATAGATGTCGAACCAACGGCTGATCCGGAAGGCGGCAACGGTTCCCGCAATGACCGTGGCCCAGTACAGTTCGTCGAAATACCACTTGTTCCAGAGGAACGTATAAAGCGGCTTGACGGCTCCCGCGATCGCCGCCGGCGCCTGCGTGAACCCGCGCCAGTAGAACAAGGTCGCCACAAGGATCCCGCTGAGCGCCAGCACGATCGAGAGATACATCGCCATCTGGTGCGCCTCGTGGACGAGAGGGTCGCCGCGTCCTTCGCCGGCGGCTTCGGCGGCGGCGCCATCTTCGCCCTCGCCGGCCGCCTGGAGCGTGCCGCCTTCCGTTATCTGCTCCCCCGAATACCAGGAAAGCGAGGGCGGCCGTCCCATCGATTCAAACCACTCCGCGTTGATCGGGCCGAACTTGAAGCCGCCGCCCACGATGGCCAACGCCCCGAGGATCACCAGAGGCAGAGTCATGACCCACGGCGACTCGTGCGCGTGATGAAATCTCTCAGGATTGCGCGGCTCGCCGGTGAAGGTGAGGTAATATTGCCGGAACATATAGAACGCGGTCATGAACGCCGTGCCAAAGCCGAACAGGGGTAGCAGGAAATGCGCAGAATGCCCGGGCCGCAGGAAGAAGGCCAGCGTATCGCCGAGAATCAGATCCTTGCTGTAAAAGCCGGCGGTGATGAATGGGAAACCGGAGATGCTCAGGCACGAGAAGAGAAACGTCAGCGCGGTGATCTTCATCTTGCGATATAGGCCGCCGTACTGCGACATGCGCTGCTCGTGATGCATCGCATAAATGACGCTGCCCGATCCAAGGAACAGGCAGGCCTTGAAAAACGCATGTGTAGTCAGGTGGAACAGGCCCGCCGCATAGCTTCCGACCCCCAGCGCCAGCATCATGTAACCCAGCTGGGAAACCGTCGAATAGGCGAGCACCTTCTTAATATCATCTTGCACCAGCGCGATCGTCGCGGCCACGAACGCCGTGATGGCCCCCGTGTATGCAATGACGAGAAAGGTCGGCGCGTCGAACAGCAGGAACAGGCGTCCGACCATGTAAACGCCCGCCGCGACCATGGTGGCCGCATGGATCAACGCGCTCACCGGGGTCGGGCCTTCCATCGCGTCGGGCAGCCAAACGTGCAAGGGAAACTGCGCCGATTTCCCCACGGCCCCCAGGAACAATCCGATCCCCGCCCACGTCCGCCACGTTCCGGCCAGGCTGCCTCTCCCGACCGCCGCAAAAACGTCGCTATAGGAGAACGACCCGATCTGCCAGTAAATGATCATGATGCCGATAAACATCCCCACGTCGCCGATGCGAGTGGTGATAAACGCCTTCATCGACGCCTGGCAGGCCGACGGCTTCTCGAACCAATGACCGATCAAAACGTAAGAACTCAGCCCGACCAGCTCCCAGAAGATATAGAGCATAAAGAGGTTATCGGCGAGCACCAGGCCCACCATGGAGGCGCTGAACAAAAGGAGGCCGCAGAAGTATCGCCCATACTTCGGATCGCCATGCATGTAGCCGATCGAGAACAGGTAGACAAGAAAACTGACCAACGTGACCACCACCAACATGATCACCGTCAGATTGTCCACGAGCACGCCCATGCGCACGGGCTCCGCCGGCGCCATGCGGAACCATTCGAGCTGCCACGAAACGCCCGTCTTCGGCAGCGCCGACCCGCCCCAGGCATGGTAGAACATATATAAGGACAGGCCGAGGCACACGCCCATGGCGCCGGTGGCCAGCCAATCCCGAACCCTCGGCAGAAACGCCTGCTTGTGGAACACCGCCAAAAAGGCGAACAGGCAAACGGGGATCAGCCAAATGAGGATGGCGATGTGCGCGTAGGGTAACATAAGGATAGGCCGCGAGATAGTTTATCCTTCAAGTTTGTCGGCCACGTCGGTGTCGATCGTGCCGAAGTTCATGAACATGCCGATAATGATTGCCAGCGCGATCGCCGCTTCGCAGGCGGCCAGAATGATGACAAACACGGCGAAAATCTGGCCGTCGAATCGGCCGGTGCCGAACCGGTCGAAGGCGATCAGATTGATGTTCGCCGCGTTCAGGATCAATTCTATGCCGATGAGAATGCCAATGGCCGTCCGCCGCGCCATGCAACATACCAAGCCCAGCGCGAAGAGGACCGCGCCGACGACCAGGTAGTGTTCCAGTCCGATGGCCATGGGCCTACTTCTCCCGCCGACGGACGATATAGGCCGCGCCGATCAGCGCCGCCAGCAAGGTGACCGACGAGAACTCGAAGGCCAACAAGTAGTCCGTCAGCAACAGCCGGCCGAGCGATTGCGTCGTCTGTTGCGGCACGACCGGCGTGACGTGTTGCCACGGCCCCCGAATGATCGCCTTCCACAGCATCGCCAGGACCGCCAGGCCGACCGCCGAGGCGGCGATATACGATGCCCGCGACCGAATCTGAAGTTGATCGAGCGACCGGCTCGTCAGCAGGACGCCGAATAGCAAAAGGACCAGGATGCCGCCGACGTAGATGATGACCTGCGTGATGCCGAGAAAATCCGCGCCCAGCAGAAAGTAATATCCGGCCATGCCCAGCAAGGTGAAGAACAAGGCGAAGGAGGCATGCACGATGCTCTTGGCAAAGGTCGCCGCCAACGCAGAGCCGATGACGACCGCCGTGATGGCGATGAACGCGACGGTCTGACCGAAATGTTGGAAGAAGTCGCTCATGAGCCGGGTTTCTTATCTGAATGTGGCGTAGGCTGCCCAGCCCGCGCACCCGCGAAATCTCCAAGTCAACCGACGCGCGGGCTGGAAAGCCTACGCCATTGCAACAACAAAACCCTATCCCTCGCTCTTCTTCTCTGGTTCGGGAGCCGCCGCCGGTTTGGCTTCCGCCGCTGCTTTGGCTTTGGCCTCGGCGGCTTTCCTTTTCTTCTCGGCCTCGGCGCGGGCGAAGTCCTCGCGAAATTTCCGGATCTCCTCCGTCGACTTTGGCCGCGCGAAACGGACCAAGCAGCCTGCACGGTCATAGCTCGCCAAGTCCCACTTTCCGGTCATCCTGATGCCCTCAGTAGGGCAAGCGTCGCAGCACAGCTGGCAAAACAGGCACTTTTGGTAATCAATGTCATAGCGCGTGATGAAGGCGTCTTTCCCGCGGCCCTCGAACTCGATCACCAGACAGTCGACGGGACAGGCCGTCATGCACATCTTGCAGGCGATACACTTGGCTTCGTCGAACTCGTGCAACCCGCGCGCGCCCGGCTGCACGACCGGCCGCATCTCGGGGTAGAGCATGGTGACCGGCTTGCGGAAGAAGTAGCCGATCGTCAGCTTCATCCCCAAGAGGGTGGTGGCGACGGCTTGGTAAATGTTGGCGAAATACTGCGCCACGGGATTTTGTTTTGGCGCCATGATCACACCCCGTTCTACTTCCCCGCGGAAAGCAGCCAGTGCAGCAGGTTCCAATCCGTGAACACGGTCTGCGCCGCCGCGCCCAGCACACAGAGCAACGAGAACGGCAACAACACCTTCAAGCACATATAAATAACCTGGTCGATGCGGATACGCGGCAACGTCCAGCGCATCCAAACCATCACGAACAACAGAAAGAACGATTTGGCGATGAGATAGAAAGCTCCCAGCAACTCATACAACATCGGCTTCCAGAAAGCCCATTTCCCGAGAACCGAAAGCGCGCCCCAGAGGTTGGCCCAGACAAACCACGCCCCGTCCGCGGTCTTGACTTGCACAGCCTTTCCGAGCAGGTCCGAAATCGTCGGCGCGCCCGCCGCCGGCGCGAGCCACTCGCGGAACGGGCCGTGCCATCCGCCCAGGAAGCAGACCGTGGCCACGGCGCAGACGACATACATTGCGGCGTACTCAGCCATGAAGAAGAAGGCGAAGCGAATGCCGGAGTATTCCGTGTGGAAGCCGGCGACCAATTCCGACTCGGCCTCGGGCAGGTCGAACGGCGCGCGCTTCGTCGCCGCCAGCCCGCCGACGAAGAACATGAAGAACGCCAAAGTCGCGAACGGGCTGACCCATGGCCAGACCATCCAGTTGCCGACGCCGAACGCCCCGCCCTGCATCTGGCAAATCTGTCCCAGGTTCAACGTTCCGGCCAGCGCGACCACCGTGAGCAGGCACAGGCCCATCGGGATTTCGTACGCGACCATCTGCGCCGCCAGACGCATGCCGCCGTATAAACTCCATTTTGAGTTCGGCGCCCATCCGGCCATGATGATGCCAATAACCTCGATGGCTTCGAAGGCCAGCACATAAAAGACACCGGCGGCCATGCTCGATATCACCCACTTCTCGCTGAACGGCAAGGCGACGAACGGCAGCAGCGCGCCAACGAACACGAGCAGCGGCGCCAACTCATATAGCGGCCGATCGGCCCCGGCCGGGGCGATGTCTTCCTTGGCCAGCAGCTTGATCCCGTCGGCCAGCGGCTGAAGGACGCCTTCCGGGCCGACGCGGTTCGGGCCGTAGCGCGCCTGAATAAAGCCCGCGATTCGCCGCTCGCCATAGGTCCACGCCATCGCGATCACGGCCATGAAAGCGACAATCGGCGCGGCCCCGACGAGGATCGCGCCCAGCAGCACGATCTGGTCCGGCAGCGCGCCCAGCGGCGGCGAAATCCGGGCGAGCACGTCATGCTGAAGAAAGTGAACGAATTCCTGCATGCCTTCGCGGCTCCAAGGCTCTCTTCTCAAATTAAGTCCTATAGGTCATATAAGCCCTACAGGTCCTATTAGCTTACCGATCCACCTCGCCCAACACGATATCAATGCTGCCGACGATGGCCACCACGTCGGCCACCAGGCAGTCCTTGGCGACCTCATGCGTCACGGATAAGTTACAGAACGAAGGCGCCCGCACTCGGCAACGCACGGCGTTCGTGCGTTTCTTATCGCTCACAATATAGAAGCCCAACTCGCCGCGCGGATTTTCGGCCCGCGTGTAGGCCTCGCCGTCCGGCAGGCGCAGCACTCGCGCCACTTTGGCCTGCACCGGCCCCTCGGGAAGCCCCTTCAGGCACTGGTCGACGATCTTGAGGCTTTCCATCATCTCGACCATACGCACCCAATAGCGATCCCAGCAATCGCCGACCGTCCCCTTTTCGCCCTGGCCGACGGCGATCTGGAAATCGACTTTATCGTAGACGCTATAGGGATGCGCCTTGCGGATGTCATAGGCCACGCCCGACCCGCGCAGGCACGGGCCGGTCAATCCATACCGAATCGCCGTCTGGGGCAGAATCACGCCGACGTTGGCCGTCCGTTCGATGAAGATCTTATTGTAGGACAGGAGGGTATTATATTCCGCCCACTTCTGCGGGAAGATGCGGATGAATTGCTCGATGTCCTTGGCGATCTCCGGCGTGATGTCGCGCGCCACGCCGCCGATGCGCGGGTAGTGATAGAGCAGCCGCCCGCCGCTCACCTTCTCGAAAATATCCAACAACAACTCCCGCTCGCGGAATCCGTAGAGGAATGGAGTAAAGGCGCCCAGATCGAGCGCATAGGTGCCGAACGCGAGCAAGTGCGAGGCGATGCGGTTGAGTTCCGAAAAAATCACCCGAAGATACTCCGCGCGCGGCGGGATCTTGATTCCGGCCAACCTCTCCACCGCCATGCAATAGCTGTGGGCGTTATTCATCGAGGCGAGGTAATCCAGCCGGTCGGTGTAAGGCACAACCTGGGGAAAGGTGACTTCCTGCGCGATCTTCTCGAAACAGCGGTGCAGGTAACCGATGTGGGGCCACGTCTCGCGCACCATTTCGCCGTCGGTGCGGATGACCAGGCGCAACACGCCGTGGGTCGACGGGTGCTGCGGGCCCATGTTGACCAACAGTTCCTCGGTTTCCAGCTCCGGGCGGGGCAGAGGTCGCTCGATCGCCGTCATGGCAAGCTCTCCCGCGTTGCGGCCGCTTCCGCCGGCGCCTCGGTCGGAATGCCGTGATAGTCCTTCGGGGCCTTGTAATCAGCGCGCAACGGGTGGCCTTCCCAGTCGTCCGGCAGGAGAATGCGCTTCAGGTCCGGGTGGCCGCGGTAGACGATGCCGACCATATCGAAGCACTCGCGCTCGTGCCAGTCGGCCGCGCCCCAGAGGTCAGCCACCGAGTCCACTTCCGGCGCTTCGCGATTGAGGCGAACCTTGATCACGGCCGAATGGAAATGTTTGTAGCTATATAAGTGGTAAACCGACTCGATAACGTCACCGCGATCGACGCCCGTGATGAGCGTCAGCTGATTCATGGTCAGCGCCGGATCGTCGCGCAAGTGCGTCATCACTTCGTGCAGCCGCTCCGGTTTGACGACAACAAATGGATCGCCGGCCAGCCCCGCCGGGCACGGCTCAATGGCGTCGCCGAATTTTTTGGCCAGCGCGGCGTATATGTCTTTCGTATCCATATCGAAACCCGTTAAGGGATTCCCGAGTCTTGATTTTCGATTTGAGCCGCGTATAGAGTCCCGCCTTCGGGCGGAATGTCCGGTCGCATTTGTCGCTGCGATTCGATTCATTTCGCCTAAAGGCGGGACTCCATACCCGCCATCGCGCAAATCGAAAATCCCAAATCCCAAATCGAAAATCAGATTCTCCCCGTCCACTTCTTCACGATGGAATTGTCGCGGTCGATCTTCTCCTGCAACTTGATCAACCCGTCCAGCAGGGCCTCGGGACGCGGCGGGCAGCCGGGAATGTAAACATCGACCGGGACGATCAGATCGACGCCCTTCACCACGTGGTAACCGTGCTTGGCGTACGGGCCGCCGCCGATGGTGCAAGCGCCCATCGCCATGACGTACTTCGGCTCGGCCATCTGGTCGTAGAGGCGTTTCAGCCGCGGCGCCATCTTCTGCGTCACCGTGCCGGCCACGATCATCAGGTCCGCCTGGCGCGGCGTGGCGCGGAACGCCCCGGCGCCGAATCGGTCGATGTCATACTTGGCCGCGCCCACCGCCATCATCTCGATCGCGCAACAGGCCAGCCCGAACGTCATCGGCCACAGCGACGAGCGGCGCGAATAGTTGATCACCTTGTCGAGCAATTCCGCCGGCAGAACGACCACCGTCCCGGCCAGCCCTCCGCGCTCGGCGTCGGCGTTGAGCGAGATGTATCGCTCGGCGTCCGCGGGGCGATTCGCCAATTCTTCGCGCAGGATTTCCGACAGGGGTTTTTGCGGCTTGTTCGCTTCCGTGGACGCCATTACTTCAAGCCCTTCTTCTCACGCCCCGCCTTCGGACGCCTGCTCGGACAGTTCCTCGCTCCCGACCCAGTCGAGGTTGCCATACCGCCAAGCGTAGATCAGCCCCACAACCAGGACCATGACGAAGAACAGGATCTCCATGAACGCCAAGCCGCCCATCCCCTCGCCCTTGAATTGCCGCAACACCAGCGCCACGGGGAACAGGAAAACCGCTTCCACGTCGAAGATGAGGTACACCAGCGCAATCGTGTAGAACCGTATATTATAGCGAACCCAGGCGGGGCCGATGGGCGGTTCGCCGCATTCGTAAATGCTCGCCTTCTCCGGCGACGGCTTGCTCGGCCGCACCGCCCAGCCGACCAGCAGCGAGCCAAAAACAAACGCGACGGCGACCAGGATGAACACGCCGACCGCGGCGAAGTCGAATAGCATCAATCTTCTCCGATGTTTTTCGAGCCTACCGCGAACGGAATTCGCGTCTTGCGCTCTCCCGTCGCAGACGCTCATATTCGGAAGGCGTTTTGCGCAAGTCAATGAAATTGCCGTGAAAAATGACGGCGGAAGGGCATCCTGCGGCATAGCTCGGCGCGGGGATCCAGGAATGCTATGAGGCGAAGCCCCGCCCCAAAGGAGCGAAGAGGACATGGGCGAGCCAGCGGTGTTGCACTCCCGACGAGAGCGCAACGGACGCGAAGCGTCAGCTATAGTGCAGGATACACCCGACGGCGGGGCGTGGACTGTGGGCTGCCGGCCCGCGCACGAGCCGCGCGCCGAACCGACGCGCGGACAAAGCTGGTCAATCCACATGGAGCGGAGCGCCGCCCCTCTTGGTTCCGCCCAACGGCATTGACACGCATCCGGGCGGTCCGTAGACTGCGGGGTCTTTGCTGAAGGGAGACGAGGTCCGCGCCCGCCCCGCCGGAGCGCGCCGCGGGACGCAGGAACGCTATGGGCAAATCGCAGACCGAACCAATCTTTCCGCAAGGCGGCGGGCGCCGGCTGGGTCCCGCGCCGGCCCTGCTGCTGGGATGGCTGATTCCCGGCGCCGGCTTTATCGCCCATGGGCGCCTCGGCCGCGGGGCGACCTTGTTCGTCGCGCTGCACCTGACGTTCGCGCTGGGGCTTCTCCTGCACGGAGGAGTCGTCTGGCCGGTTTGGTCGCTTTCGGACCCGGCCTTCAATATCGTCAACAACCTGACGTTCATCGTCCAAATGGGCGGCGGACTGGGCGCCTTGGCCTCCCTGGCGGTCAATCTGACCGGCTCGCACGGGCCGTTGGCCTTTCTGGCCGCCGATCCGATGCACCCGCTGTTTGATCTGAGCAGCGTGTATCTTCTCGTGGTCGGCGCCATGAACTATTTCGTGGTGTGCAATATGTACGACCGGTTTTTTGCCGGGAAGCGGGCGGCCGGAGGCGTCGCTTCAACGAAGGAAGAGCCGCGCGTATGAATTCCATCGGATGGTGCCACGTTGCCTCGGCCGTTTACCTGGCCTTCGTCGTCTCGCTCGTCATCAGCGTGAATGACGGCGAAACGCCCAAGCGCATTGGCCGGGAAACCTTGCGGCGATGGGCCAAGCTGCTCGGCGGGTTGATCCTCATCGGGCTGATTGTCGAGGGGCTCACTCTTTTGGGGTAGGCGCCGGCGGGCTGGTCGACG
>JAPLSS010000837.1 GCA_026398515.1 Candidatus Sumerlaeota bacterium
GGCGGGCCTGCTGCTGATGGGCTTGGCCGAGAACCTGTATCAAGTCGGCGATTGGGCCAAGGGCGGCCTGATGTTCGAACAGTTCCTGACCTTCTATCCGAACGATTCGATGGCGCCGGCGGCGCGCTATTTCCTCGCCGAATGCCAACGGCGGCGCGGCGACTTGGACGGGGCGCGCGCGGCGTTCACCGACCTGAAGAACGATCCAAACGCCCAGAGCCACTGGCGCGAGTTGGCCGCTCAGGGCCTGCGGGACCTGGAGATCGACTCGGCCAGCCACCAGTTCGGCTTAATGGCGAGCGCGGCGGCGGAAGGGAATAGCCAGCCCTGAGGGCGGCGGGCGAAGACCGCCTGAAGGCGGGACTACGAACTCAAGCGGCGGGAAGGAACAAACAACCATGACGGCAGCGATGGAGCGACGGACGAATCTGTTGCGCGAAGGGTTGGCGCGCATCGCCGAGGGACGCGAGCGCGACCTGGCCGAAACCATTCGCCGGCGCCCGGTTTTTTGGAGTCGACAGATAGGCGAAGGCGCGTGGTTTGGCGCGGCGCGGGATGCCGGCGCCGAGGGAATGGCCGAACGCCGATCGCCGATTGTCGATTGGGATTAGAAGCAGATGGACCAGAAGGAGCACAAGGACCAAGGGGACGACAAGGACCCCAAGGACAAAAAAGACCCCAAGGACCCTAAGAATCTTCATGTTTCTTCTGTCCACTTCGTCCACCTCGTCCATTGCGACCCATAACCAGGAACCCCAAACCCATGACCCCCCTCCTGACAGAACCGCCAGTCGAACAGGAAACCACGCTTTCCGCGGACGAATTGCGCGAGGCGTTCCGCCTCTTTACCGAGGCGTCGGACGGCTTTTCGGCGCGGTACGAAGCGATGAAAGACCGCGTGCAGGAGCTCGATCTCCAGCTGGCCGAAGCCAACGCCGAATTGCAGCGCCAACTGACCGAGAACGCGCGGGTCAAAGATTACCTGGCGGCCATTCTGGCGGCGCTGCCGGTGGGCGTGGTCGTCGTCGATGGGAAACGCAAAGTCAAAACGCTCAATCCCGCCGCCCGCGCGATCCTCGGCATTGGGGAATCCGAGGCCATTGGGCGCCCGCTGGAAGAGGTCCTGGGGTGGCGCGCCGACGCGTCTTCCGCCGGCGCGCTGCCGGTCGAGATCCGGTGCGAGGCCCGGGTCGAGATCGCCGTGCCCGACGAGGACGGCGAACTGCGCGAGGTCGAGGTCATCGTTCTGCCGGCCTCCGCGGAACAGCGCAGCGCCTTCGGCGGCGTGGTCGCGCTTCACGACGTGACCCGGATCAAGCGGCTGGAGCAGCGGGCGGCGACCGTCTCGCGCCTGACGGCGATGGGCGAGATGGCGATGAACGTCGCGCACGAGATCCGCAACCCGCTGGGCAGCATCGAGTTGTTCGCCTCGGCGCTGGCGCGGGATTTGGACGACTGTCCGCATCAGCAACAGCTGGCCGAGCACATTTCCGCCGGCGTGCGGTCCATCGAGTCGATCGTCGAGAACATCCTGCAGTTCAACCGTCCGCGCCGGCTGGCGAAGCGCGAAGTCGACCTGGAGCAGACGGTTCGCGATTCGCTGTGTTTCGCCAGCCATCTTCTCCAGCAGCGCTCGATCGAGGTCGACGTTCACGCCGACGCGGACGCGCCGCGCGTCGTGGTCGACTCGGAACTGCTCAAGCAGGTTTTTTTGAACCTGGCGCTCAACGCCGCGCAGGCGATGGAGCGCGGCGGGCGGCTCGAAATCCGCCTTTCGCGCCGTGGGGCGATGGCGCGCGTCGAGATGCTCGACGAAGGCCCCGGCATCGATCCGGATCTCCTGCCCCGCATCTTTGACCCGTTCGTCACCACGAAGCCCAAGGGAACGGGCCTGGGGCTGACCATCGTGCACAACCTCGTGACCGCGCACGGCGGCACGATCGACATGGCGAACCGGCCCGGCGGCGGCGCGCGGGCCACGGTGGAATTGCCGCTGAGCGGCGCGGGCTGCCAGCCCGCGCGGTGGTGAGTGGCGCAGGCTTTCCAGCCTGTGATTTGACAGAACCGGAGCGGGCGCCTCTCGCAGGCTGGAAAGCCTGCGTCAGCTGACCGCCCGATCCATGCGTCTTCGGAGGAGCAGGGAATGTCTTTCCACGATCCGCGCATTTTGGTCGTCGACGATGAAGAAGGGATGCAGATCGCGCTGCGCGAGGTCCTGTCGCGCCGTTCGCTGACGGTCGACGCCGCCTCCGACGCGACGCAGGCGCTGGAGATGATCGACCAGGCGCCGTACGCGCTCGTGCTGAGCGACGTGCGCATGCCGGGGATGACGGGCATCGATCTCCTGTCCAAAGCCTCCATCAAATGCCCCGGCATTCCCTTCGTCATGATGACGGCCTATGGCTCGATTGAAGACGCGGTCGAGGCGATGAAAATGGGCGCCCGCGATTACCTCATCAAGCCCTTCTCGTCCGAGGCCGTGGAGAGCGTGGTGATGGGCGTCCTCAACAACGACGGGACGGGCGCCGCGGCCGCTTCGCCGTCGAACGCCATGAGGGGGAGAAGCGCCGAGGGGAGGAAGATCGTCGCGGCTTCCGCGCCGATGCGCCGGCTGTTGGCGCTGGCGGGCGAGGTGGCCGACGGCATGGCCACCATCCTTATCCAGGGCGAAAGCGGAGTGGGCAAAGAAGTGTTGGCGCGCGAGATTCACCGGCGCGGCCCGCGGCGCGACGGGCCGTTTGTCGCGGTCAACTGCGCCGCACTTTCCGACACGCTCCTGGAAAGCGAACTGTTCGGGCACGAACGCGGCGCATTCACCGGCGCGCATGCCCAGCGCATCCACCGTGGACGGCCGGCTGGGCAAGGACCTCCACTTGGGCGGCCTGCTGTTGTCGGTCAACTGCGACGTCTCCAACCTGCTCAACTCCGCACTCGCAACGAGCGTCTGGCCAACCACGGGCAAGCC
>JAPLSS010000613.1 GCA_026398515.1 Candidatus Sumerlaeota bacterium
TTTCAAAAAAGTCCGTCTGTTCATCGTCTTGCTCCTGGGCGTGACCTGTCACGCATTGAGATTCTCGGATACAGCGGACGTGGGATATTCCCGTTCAGGCGAACCCACGTCCATATCCGGCGTTATTTCGCGTAAGTCAGCGATTGTCCGAACAAAGGCTATTGAGATACTCCTCAAGATTCGTGTAGCCGTCCCCGTTGGCGTCGCCATTGCGGTCTTCCGGATTCTTCGGGTTGAGGCCGTGCGCCGTTTCCCACGCATCCGGCATGCCGTCCCGGTCGGCGTCGGCCGGGGCGGGAGCGGACTTGAGCTCCGGCCAGCCGCCCACCTGGTTTTGGGAGTCGATCAGTTTGCCGGTCCGGTTACGGATGTTGTTGACGAGGCGCTCGTCCACGGCGTCGCGATGCAGCGAGGCCCCCGCGTTTTTGAGCACCGGTTCCATCGCCGCCATGGCGGGCTGGGTCGCCGGCGCGTTCGGCCCCAGGTCGGGCAGTGGTTTCTTCCAGTCGGCCAGTGTGCCCTTGTACTTGTATTTGGAATCGGGATTCTTTCGCCAGCGCTCGAAATCGAGCGCGGCGTAATTGTCGCGGGTCCAATCGTCACGGCCATCGAAAATGTTGCCGCTCATGTAACCGCAGGCGGTGGCGGGTTGATCGCCCTTGATCGAGATCGGCTGGAGTTTCGGATCGGATTCCGGACCTGGCCGCCAAACGTTGTTGACGGCCACGACCATGTTGTCGCCGAAATTGGTCGTGCCGCTTTCGGTGCTGGACATTTTGCTCCAGTTATAAATGACGTTGTTGCGGAAATCGATTAGATGGCCGGTATTCGCTTTGTCCTTGCCGCCGGAGCCCAGGGTCGGATGCCGGTCGCGGCTGGTCGTGAAAATACTGTGGTGCAACGTCAGGTTCGCCGTTGGGTCACGATACGAAGCCAACATCGCATGCGCCCCCTTCTCGTGGATGCTCTGGTTGAGCGCCTCGCCCATCAGGCACCACTGAAGCGTGAAGTTTCCCCCCCGGCGCAGATCGTGCGTGCCGTCGACGGCCCAGCTCAGGGAGACGTGATCCATGATCAAATTGTCGATATCCTCGGTGGTCAGGGTATCGGCTCCGCCCGTCGGCTTGTTCCGGTCGCCCAGGCGCAACCGAATGTAACGGATGATCATGTCGTGGCAGTTCGACAGACTCAACGTCTGATCGCAAACCGTGATGCCGTCGCCCGGCGCGGTCTGGCCGGCGATGGTGAGGAACGCCTTGTTCTTCATCTCGATTTTGGATCTAAGACGAATGTTGCCCGACACGTCGAAGACGATCGTGCGCGGGCTTTTCGCGGTTGCGATGCCCTCGCGGAGCGAACCGGGCCCGGCATCGTTCAGGTTGTTGACGTGATAAACGTCGCCGCCACGTCCGCCCTTGGCGAACCGGCCGAACCCTTCGGCCCCGGGGAAAGACGGAACCTCCGTCGCGCCCGGTGCGGCGTAGGCGGAAGCGTCCGCGAGGAGTAAAACGAGGATGAACCAGGTCTTCATGATGCGATTGAATCCTTTCTGAGATAACTCCTGGAAGATACCAAAGAAGTTGATTGAAACCAATCCTTACCCCTCATTTCCCCTCCCGCCATCTTTGCCTTCCACTTGGCGTATTCGGCCAGCACTTCGGAGCCTGACGTGCCGTACCACGAATACCCGTTGCGCCGTTCGGCTTCGATTTCCGCGATGTCCCATTTCTTCACCCCGTCGCGTCCGCAGAAAAACGAGTGGGCCACCTTTTGGTTTGTGACTCAGCGCCGCGCAGATTTCACCTTGAAACAGATTGCGCTGACTTCGCATTTAGCCACCGGGAGGATACCACTTCCCGAGCTTCTTATGCATTAAAACAGGGTAATTAATTGGCCGGCCGCCTCTGTTGTTCCGAGGCTGGCTCACCTTTCGCGCAGCAGTTCCAAAATTGGCGGCAGGTTATCAAATTCCATCATTGACAATCCCCAGCGGCTTTTCTAGCCTGCCCCAAGCCCAAAACTGCCGCGGAGGAGCATCATGAATAACCTGTCCCAGAAGTCCCGGCAACGCTCCGTTAAGGCGGGGATTGCTCTGCCGGCATGCCCGGAGTCCGACAACGCCAATC
>JAPLSS010000263.1 GCA_026398515.1 Candidatus Sumerlaeota bacterium
CCGTCCACCCCGTCCAGCAGGTCCGGCGCGTCCTTTGGGAAAAAACCGCCTCGCTACTTCTCGCTCGCCTTCAGCAACAACGGCTTTGGCGCGTTGTCGCTCGCCAATAGGGCTCGCCAGGCCTCATCCGTCAGGCGCGACTCCATCGGCTGTTTGAACTCATAGTAGGCGAAAATCGGGCCTCTGACCGTGCGCATGGTTTCGTCGTGTCCGACTTCCACGCGCATTTCCCACAGATCGCCGACGCCTTCTTCGACGCACAGCGGCGCGCGCGTGTGCACGTCGGCGACGACCGAAACCGGATCGCTCAGGTCGAATCCAATCTGTTCGGCCAGATCGGGTTCAAGGCGCAGCGCTTCGCTCATCGCCAGGTGGAAGCCGCTGATCCATTTCTCGTCGTCGTCGCTCAGCGGCCGGCCGGCGAGCAGCCCGTCGCTGATCGTCTTCAAGCGCTCCATGAGTCGTTGGACCGCGGCGGCGTTCTTGGCGACTTGCGACGCCCCTCCCGCGACGCCGTCCAGACTCTTGGCGACGCGCGCGGCGGCCTCGGCCATCTGCCCATAGAGAAGGGGGCGTGGCTCCACGTAGCCGGCCTCCGGCCGGCCCGGAGGCAAGGCGCGCAAGATGCCGGTGTAAGACTGTTTGGCGTAAAGGATCGCTTCATGGCGCAGCCCGGCCCAGACGGCCAGCCCGGAATTCAGGCGCAGCCGCTGGTATTCCGTCGACCGCATCCAATCGGGCGCGCCCGGCGGGGCCTTCGCCTCCACCACGCCGTTCGCGACCCCCAGCACGTCGTCGTACAAGGGAAGCGGCGCCGAGTCGGTGGGCGTCAGGCGCTCCGTCCAGAGATTGCGGGCCGCCACGAGCCGCTCCGGGTATCCCTCGTACGCGTCGTCGCCCCACGCCTGCAGGGTTTCGCGGGCCAGGGGGTTTCCCGCGGCGGCGAACACGTCCAAGCCGCGCGGAAAGCCGCGCAACGGGCCTCGCGCGTCATCGCGGGCCAGGGTGAACGGCCCGAGATTCTCCGGCGTGGTCATGACATGGGTCCGGTATTTCGCGGGCCACTCGTCGCCGGCGATCAGCATTTGCAAAACGCACGCGTCGAACACGGGGCGCTGCCCCAGGAGACTGAATCCGCGGCGCCCCATGCCGGTGGAATCCACCATCGGATTGGCCTTCTGCCGAAGCACGGCGGCCAACTGAAGCAGCTTCGCCCCGTCGGCCAGGCTGTCCAGACACAGCGTGTTCTTGTAGACGAGGCCCAGGCCTTTGTAGAGGTCGTCCAGCCCCAGGTCGTCGCCGGGGCCGAACAGGAGCCGCAGCCGGGATTCGATCTCCTCGAAGATCTCGCGGGGCTTCTTGCCGTCAGCCCCGGCCTGGTCCGCGCAGAGAGCCAACAGCGCCGCGGCCTGGGTTTCCTCGCGCCCCTGGGTCGGAAAGCGTTTGTCTGCGGCTCGCAGCGTACTTGCCTCGCGGGGCCATCTGCGAATAATCCATCTTCTGATCGAGAACGGCGGAGAACTCGAAGCCTTTGTGCGCCTCGATGCGGGCCAATTCCTCGCTGACTTCCTTCTCCACCCCGGCCGGCGGCGCCGCCTTCGGGTCCAGCAGCGCCTGCGCGACGCCCAAGTAGGCGAGGAGCCGTTTGTGCGCCGGCGCCAGCGCGGGGGGCGGGGCCAGTTTCCGAACTTGCACGGCGAGCGCCTCCACGCCCTCTTTCAATCGCGGCGCCAGCGCGAACAACTCGGTGGCGCTCAACGCCTCCTCGCGCAACCGAAGAAGCATCCACGCCGCCGCATCCAGCGTGATCAACGGCGCCTCGCCCGCGCCCGTCACGTCCTGATAGTACGCGATGAAGTTCCCCTTGCCGTCCCACGGCGCGAGGGACAAACCGGCCGACGGCCTCGAACCGGCGGGCCTCTTCGCGGCGCCCGCGCTCGAGGCCGGAGCGTTCCGGCTCGTCGCCGGCGCGGAAGCGTTTGGCGCTTGCGCCTCGGATGACGAGGCCGGCCTCGCCAAGGCGACGCTCAACGCCGTCGCCGCCATGAGGGACAAGAGCGTTCTCATTCCCCGGTGGACTTGCGTCTCCATAGTGTTCTCCCCCCTCCGCCAATCCATGTGGATGCCAAGACGTCGGCAAATGGCCGGAAACTTGCCGAAACAAACCCCGGTCGGTCATGTGCGGGCGCGCGGGATGTTCCGCCGGCGTATTCCGAACGCCGCGAGGCGCCATGAGCGGCTCTCTCGAAAATGCATCCGTTGGGCGGTTGAGTGGCGCAGGCTTTCTAGCCTGTGAGCGGCGCCCACTCCTGATTCGTTTCATCACAGGCTAGAAAGCCTGCGCCACCCAAAGCGCCCTTTCTTTATTTGCATTTCGAGAAAGACTCTAACCCACTCAATACGCCGTCCATGGTCAACCGTTTTTTTTGCCTCGCCGAACCGATTCGGCCGATGAAAGGGGAATCCGATGAACGTCGTTGTGATCGTTTTGGACACCATGCGGTGGGATCACCTGGGGCGAAACGGCCGCTTGCCGGTCCGCACGCCCAACCTGGACCGCTTCGCCCGGCGGGCCACGCGCTTCGAACGGGCGATCATTGGCTCGTTCCCGACCATCCCGCACCGCACCGATTGCTTCACCGGCAACGTCGTCTTTCCGCGTTACGACTGGAAGGCCTTGGGCGAGGAGGAAGCCTCGCTGCCGGAGGCGATGCGCGCGGCGGGCTATCACACCGGCTTCGTCGCCGACACGAAGCACATGTTCCGCGCGCAGTTCGACCAGCGGTTCGACGAGGCGCGCCTGACCTGGAACCCACCGGAGGACCGCCCGAAGCCCCAGGACATCGCCCTCCCGATTCCCGCGGAACACGTGCGCCAGGACGGCGCCGAGTACCGCAGCCACCTGGCCGACATGAGCCACTTCCGCCACGAGTCCGACTGGTTCGTGGCGCAGACGGCCCAGACCGCCGCCGCGTGGCTCCAGGACAACGCGAACCGCGAGAAGTGGATGCTGTGGCTCGACACGTTTGAAATCCACGAACGCTGGCACGCCCCGCAGCACTACGTGGATCTCTACGATCCCGGATACGACGGGCCGCCTTACGAGTTTCCCAACTACAATTATACGGACGTCTATACGAAGGAGCAGATTCGCCACCTGCGCGCCTGCTACGCCGCCGAAGTCACGCTGACCGACCGCTGGATCGGCCACGTGCTCGACCAGATCGACGTGATGAACCTGTGGGATTCGACGATGGTCGTCGTGACCTCGGACCACGGCATGTATCTCGGCGAGCACCGCCGCATGGGCAAGCACACCTGCGACGGCGCCGACCCCTGGCCGCTCTACGAGGAGGTCAGCCACATTCCGCTGCTCGTCTGGGTCCCGGGCCTGAAGGCGAAGAGGCGCGTCAACGCCCTGGCGCAGCCGTGCGACCTGATGGCCACCATCCTCGACGCCTGCGGCGCGAAAGGCCCGAACATCTATGGCCGCTCGTGGCTGCCGCTGATGACGGGCGAACGGAAGCGCAACTGGAAGGTCGTCTTCTCCTCCAAGCACGTCGGCGAAAACAGCAAGATCGACTACTGCCCGACGCGCCTGACGGCGACCACCCAGCGATGGACGTGCATTCTGGCGGAAGAGGGCCGCCCGGCCGAGCTCTATGATGTGAAGACCGATCCCCAGCAGAAGCGCAACCTGGCGGCGAAACGCCCCAAGATCGTCGCCCGGCTGCGGCGCGACGCCATCGCCTTCCTGCGCGAACAGCAGGCCACGGAGAGCTACGTCGCGAAGTACGTGTAGGACAAGGGAGCGTCCCGCTTTGTAGATCTGAAGACAGGCCGCAGGGTGGATGCGGCCTCTGGGCCGCTGTCTTCAGCCCCATACGGGGCGTTTGCGTGTAGCCGGGGGTGACCGAAGGGAACCCCCGGTGGCGCCGCGCCGCGCTCCGAGCCCCGTAAGGGGCGATTGAATGCCCGTGGCCAAGGATCAGGCGCCCCTTTGG
>JAPLSS010000590.1 GCA_026398515.1 Candidatus Sumerlaeota bacterium
GACGAATGGACGGCCACGGCGCGCGATCTCGTGGAGAAGACGGGCGCGAAGGACGGATATTGCCTGGCGCTGGGCGCGGGCGACGGACGGCTGGCGGAAGAGATCGCGCGACAATCCAATCTTCACGTCATCGCGCTCGAGCCCGACGCGCAACGGGCCGCCGAAGTGCGCCGGCGTTGGGACGACGAGGGGTTGTATGGCGCGCGCCTCGCCGTGGTGTGCGGCGACTTGTCGTCCGTGCCGCTGCCTCCGTATTTCGCCAACCTCGTCGTGTCGCAAGGCCCGCCAGCCGCCGAGGTGGGAACGAACGCGCCGTTCGTTCAATCCGTGTATCGTCTGCTGCGTCCGTATGGGGGGACGGCCTGCCTGGCGCTGGCTTCGGACAAACAAAGCGGGTTTGAATCATTGGTTCGCGAAACCTCGCTGGAAAACGCCAAGGCGGGGCGGACGGGCGGGTTCGCCCTTCTAACCCGCGAGGGCGCGCTGGCCGGCGCGGGCGGCTGGACCCATCAATACGCGGACGCGGCCAACACGGTCATGTCGCGGGACCAACGGGTGCGGGCGCCGCTGGGGCTGCTGTGGTTCGGCGGGCCGTCCCACGCGGGGATTCTGCCGCGCCACGGGCATGGCCCCTCGCCCCAGGTTCTCAATGGGCGGCTGCTCATCGAAGGCCCCGACCTGCTGCGCGCCGTGGACGTATATACCGGCCGACTGCTGTGGGAAGCGCCGATGAAGGGACTCGGCGACTATTACAACGTGACCGATCACCAGCCCGGCGCCAACGAGACCGGAAGCAATTTCGTCACGGCCGCCGACTCGATTTACGCGGCCTACGGGCCGGCGATTGTCCGCCTGGACCCAGCGACGGGGAACAAGACCGGGGAGTTCCGATTGACCCCGGGACAGAGCGGCGCGCAGCCGAATTGGGGATACTTGGGCGTGTCGGGGGACCTGTTGATCGCCGGCGCTTCGCCTATCCATGTCAGCTTCGGCCGGGCTCCCGTGTCGGACGAGGACGGCGGTGGAAAGGCCGGGGCAAAGGCAAAGGCCGGCGCGAAAGCGAAGGCGGCGGCCAAGGCCGAACCCAAGGCGACCCTCAACGCGCCGCGCGGCCAGGGGAGCAAACAACTTGTCGCCCTGGACCGCCATACCGGGCAGGTTCTTTGGACCCGGGACGCCGCTCTGATCTTCCGCCACAACGCCATCGCTCTCGGCGGCGACAAAGTCTTCTGCATCGACGGCACCACCCCGCGGCAGTTCGCCCTCCTCGACGGCAGCGAGTCCCAGGCGCAGGGGGAATCCCGCCTGCTGGCGCTCGACGCGAAGACGGGCCGGGAGATCTGGACCGCCGCCGACCCGGCGTTCGGCACCTGGCTGGCCTATTCGGCGGAGCGCGACATCGTCCTGGAAGCAGGAAGCAAAGGCCCCGACCGCGCGTTCGACGAGGTGAGCAAGGGGCTGGCCGCGTACCGGGGCGCCGACGGCCAGCCGCTGTGGAGCAACGACGAGGCCTACCAGGGCCCCTGCATGATTCGCCACGACATGATCATCACCCAGACCGGCGGCCCCACGCTGGCGGAGAAGCCGGCCAAGGCGTTCAACCTGCTCACGGGCGAAGCGATCACGCAGACCCATCCGTTGACGGGCCAGACCATTCCGTGGAGCTGGCTGCGCTTCAAGGGCTGCAACACGGCCGTCGCCAGCGAACACCTGCTGACCTTCCGGTCGGCGGCGGCCTGCTACGCCGACCTGGAAACCGGCCACGGAACGACCAGCCTGGGCGGGTTCAAGTCGGGCTGCACGTCGAACCTGATCGCCGCCGACGGCGTGCTCAACTCGCCCGACTACACGCGCACCTGCACGTGCAGCTACCAGAACCAGTCCTCGCTGGCCCTCGTGCCCGTGGCCGACGATCCGGGCTTGGCCGGCCTGATGGAGGCGTGGTCGTTTGACTACTATCCCTCCCCCGCCGAGCCGACGCCCGCGCTGCGCTTCGGACTCAACTTCGGGGCGCCGGGGAACCGATTCGATTCAGACGGCGTCCTCTGGCTGGAAACGCCGAGCGCGGGCGGCCCCTCGCCCGACCTGCCCGTCCAGATCGAGCCGACCCCGCCCCAGGAGCTGCGCGCCCACGCGTCGCTTCTCGCCGGGCAAGAACTCAACTGGGTTGCCGCCTCGGGGCTGAAGGGCCTCAGCCGCATTTCCATCCGCCCGTTCCTGCAGCCGGCGTCTTCCGCCTCTTCGTCGAAGAAGGCGAAGGCTAAGGCGAGCGCGCAAGAAGGGGCGGAAGGAGGGGCGCAAGTGGGAGCGCAAACGCCGGCCGAGGACGAGGTAAAGGCCTTCGAGCGCAACGCGGAGACCCTCGACGAGGCGGTCTCCGCTGCCGCTTCCGCGGGCCGTTTCGCTCCGCCGCGCGCCTACACCGTGCGCCTGGTCTTCGCCGAGTTGGAAGGCCTGCAACCGGGCCAGCGCGTCTTCGACGTGACGCTCCAAGGCAAACCCGCGCTGACCGCCTTCGACATCGCGCAAGAAGCCGGCGGCCCCAATCGGGTCGTGGTGAAGGAATTCAAAGGCGTGCCCGTGGAGGAAACCATCGAGGTCGCCTTCCATCCCGTCCGCGGCGCGCAGGTTCTGGTGTGCGGGTTGGAAGCCGAGGCGGAATGAGATACGTTCGGAGCGACGCCGTTATACATAACGACATAAGCAACGAAGCATATTTGGCGAGCGCTGAACCCGCCTTTGGATTGCAGGTCTCTGGGACCCCGAAGGGGGTTGAATGTGAGTAGCCGTGGGCGCCAGCCCACGGAAGGGCGCCTAACGGGAATCCGACCCGGAAGCGGCTGCGAACGCTGCGTTATTTGCGACGCCATGTATAGTCGCTTCCCGGCGGGATCTTGCGCACGAGGGCGAAGACCCGTCGTGGAGCCTCAATGATGGCAAAATCATAGCGGGCGCGATCAGGTAAGACGGCGTCTTGCGGCTATGGTTTTGCCCCCCATGATTCTGCCATGAGCCTTTCCATGGGCGAGATTCCAGGTTCTGGCTCGTCCAGCGTAAGCGTTGCGGATTTTACGACGGTTAGACAATCCCGAGGCGCTCTGCCCCACGATTTGACCACTGCATCCCGGCGGGCTTTGCCAAAGAACGTCAGCGAAACGCCCCGCCGCGCAGCTGCTCCACCAGCCGCTCAATGTGCTCGCGCACGGCCGGGCCCACGTCCTTGCGGCGCAGGGCGAATTCGATGGTGGTTAGAACGTAATCGAGCCGGTTGCCGATGTCGTAGCGCTTGCCTTCGAAGAGGAGCGCGTAGAGGGCGTCCTCGTGCGCCTGGCGGTTGAGCGCGGGCGTCAGGCCGATTTCGCCATCGCGTTGGCGCTCGGCGTTTTCGATGTGATCGAAAATGCCGGCGGTCAGCAGATAGCGCCCCGCGGCGGCCAGGTCGGACGGCGCCTCTTCAACCGAAGGCTTTTCGATCAGGCGGCGCACGCGATACAGGCCCGGCCCGACCTCCTCGCCCTCGATAATGCCATAGCGACCGACCTTGTCGCGATCGACCCGTTCGACGGCGATGACCGGCTTGCTGAGGCGCTCGTAGGCCTGGACCAGTTGCCTGGTGCACGGCATGGTCCCGCCGGTCATCAACGTGTCGCCGAGCAGCACGGCGAAGGGGTCGGCGCCGACGTGGCGCTTGGCGTGCAGGATCGCGTGGCCCAGCCCCAGCGCCTGCTTCTGGCGCACGTAGTGCAGGTTGGCCATGTCGGCGATTTCGCGCACCTGGCTGAGCAGCTGGGCCTTGCCATTGCGCTCCAGAATCTCTTCGAGTTCGGGGTGGAAGTCGAAGTGGTCTTCGATGGAGCGCTTGCCGCGGCCGGTAATGATCAGGATGTCCTGGAGGCCCGATTCGACGGCCTCTTCGACGACGTACTGCATGACCGGCGTGTCGACGATGGGCAGCATTTCCTTGGGCTGCGATTTGGTGGCCGGCAGGAAACGTGTCCCCATCCCGGCGGCGGGAATGACGGCTTTGGTGACGGCGGGCATAGAGAAAGCAGCCTTTCGCGGGACGGGGGAACAGTCAGCGGCCCCTCATGCCTGAAGCAAACGCCTCAGTTCCCTTTGGTATTCCTGGTATATGGACTTCCGATCGCCGACGAGAACCACGACGACGATGCCCGCTTCGCCTTGGATCTTGTAAATGGCTCGATAGTCGCCTTCTCGCAAGGGGAAAAAACCGTCCCCAAGGGGCTTGCAGTCCGCGGGATACGGATTTCCAGCCAAGCCGCGAATCCGCTCTCTCATGCGATCGCGTTCCGGCTTGGACAGGTTTTTCAATCGTTTCAAGGCTGGGCGAAGTATGACTACTTTGTAGGTCACAGGCCTCAGTCAGTCCAGTTCTTTTTCCGCGTGTTCCCACGGGATGCCGGGATCGCCTTCCCGTTCAGACCGCGCCAGCGCTGCTTCCGCGGCTAAGCGATCGATCCGGTCCTCCAGCCTCTCCAAAAGCGCCATGTCCTCCGCCGAGATGAGAAATGCGATATTCTTGCCTCGGCGCGAGAGAGCGACCCGTTCTCCGTGCTTGGCGACGCGATCCAGCGTTTCAGCTAGCCGGCTGCGAACTTGATCGACGGTCAACTGGGTCACGGTTCATCTCCTTATTTCGCCTGGTTTCCAGGCGCTTCGGAATCAAGTATCGGAGCATGCCTTCAACCCGGCAAGCGAAAACGGCCCCTTCGCCGGCGGTTGAGTGGCGTGGGCTGCCAGCCCGCGCATGAATGAGCGACCGAGCGTCTGTGGCGGCGCCTGCGCGGGCTGACAGCCCACACCGCCCTACTGGCCTGCCGCGGCTTGCCGTTGCTTGGCCAGCGCGGCGCCGGCGGGATTGGCGTAGAGCCGCGCGATGCGATCCGACGAGGTGAAGCGATCGAAGGCGCGGATCATCTCGCACTCCACGTCCTTTATCGTCTTCGCTTGCCGGTCCACGTCCTCGCGGTGGCCGAAAAACAGGAGGAACGACGGGTCGGGCCGGCTCAGCCATTGGCGATTCTTGGAATCCGCCTCGAAATGCTCCGGCCGGTCGCCCAGGAAATAGTCGATCATCTCCTTGTGTCCGCTGAACTCGGCCAGGTTCGCCGGGCTGCCGACGAGGCGCAGGATCTCAGCGCAGGCCGCCCGCGGCGATTCGTTGGCGTTTCGCACGGGCGTCACGGTGGTGTAATAGATGAAACCGAGCACGCACACCGTCAGCGCCGCGCCGCACATCGCCATCGCGAGGCTCTTCCGCCGAAACGCGACGAGCGCCATGGCCGCTCCGCCGACCCCCAGGACAACCTCCAGCGCGGCGGCGATAAATGGATAGGGCCTGTCGGGAGCGAACCGCGGAGGCAGGAACAGCCCGACGACGGCCAGGATTCCGAGAACGCAGGCCGCAATCGTCAGGAACCATAGAATCCAGCGCTGGCGCCACGCCCACTCGCCGGCCGGCGCCGACAATCGGGCGTCGAGCCGAATCGCCATCCACCCCATCGCGCAGGGAATCAGGGGCAGGATGTAATGGCCTTGCTTGCCGGGGATCGCCGACAGGAGCGCGATCCCGAAGACGCAGGCCACGCCGAACAACCGCGCCAGCGCGTCGCGCCGCGTCCCCAAATCGACCTCGTTGCGCCGCGGCCAGATGGCCGGCAGCAGCGCCACCCACGGCGCGGTCCATCCCAGCGTTCGTTTCCAGTAATAGTACCAGGGCTCGGGGTTGCAGTTGACCGCCTCGTTCTTAACCACCGCGCGAATGTGGGTGAAGAACGACGGATCTTCGCGGTGAGCCAGCAGCAGCCAGACCCCGGTCACGCCCAGGCCGATCGCCGCCGCGGCGAGAATGCCGAGGATCGCGCGCCCGTTCAGCCGCCGTCGTAGCGCCAGAAACAGCACGGGCGGGGCGAGGGCGAACGTCAGCGCGTGGGGGCCTTTGGCCAGCACGGCCAAGCCCAAAGCGACGCCCGCGGGTAGAATCCAGGCGGCCGGCCGGCGCCCGACGCCTAAAATCCACAGCGCAAAGGAAAGCAGCGACAGCGTCGTGCACGCGGCGAACAGAGAGTCCAACTGCGCCGAGCGGCCGAAGTCGAAGATGCCCGGCGACAGCGCACACAGCAGGCCCGCCATCGCGCCGGCGCGCCACCCGGCGGCTACGCCGACCGTCGCCGCCAGGGCGAAGAAGACCGCGACGGAGGACAGGGCGCTAACCCATTCCGCGCTGTCCACGTCGAGCCGTCCCTGGGTCGCGGCGGCCAGGACCGTCGCCCAGTACATCAGGGGCGGCTTGTCGTACCGCGGGCGGCCGTACATGTTGGGACGAAACAAACTGCCGCCTTCGGCCATCTCGCGGGCCACGATCATCACCCGCGCCCCCGCGTTGTCCCAGATGTCGCGCGACCCCAGGTTCACGCAGTAGAGACAGGCCGCCAGCGCCAGAATCGCCCACAGACAGCGGACCTCGCGCCGGGAGGCCGCGTTGACAGAGTTTGGTTCGTTCATTGGGGCCAGGTTCGCTTGCTCTGGACTGCTAAGGTCCAGAATTTTGTTTTCTCGGCAGGATTTTTCTGCCGTAAAGAACGCAAAAAACTCAAAGAAAATGGCTTATGACATCGGGAACATCCTGTTTCTTTGCGTTCTTTGCGGTGGGTCATTTTGGTTGTGGCCCTGGCTGCGCTAAGATAGGACAATAAGTCTCATAGATCCTATACGTCCTGTAGGTCCTATCACCACTCCAGAACAACTACGAGTTTCCCGCCTTCAGCGCTCTCACGTCATATACCCGGTAGCTGCCGACCCGTTGCGGCGGCGGGACGCGCAGGTCGCGCAGCGCCTGATCGTAATCGGCTTCGCGCTTCCACACGGGATGGGGATACTCGGGGTTGAGGATCAGGAAATCAACCCGGAAGTACTCGAGAAACCGCCGGAGCGTCGCGCGATCCATGTCGTAAGGCAAGAGGACGGAGGGGCGGCCGGTGTGATAGGCCAGCGCCCACGGGTTGGTCGAGGCCAGCGCCGCGTCGGGCGCCGTGTGGTCGCGGACCCACTGGTGAAGGGCCAGGGCGTCGGGATTGCGCCAGTTGGCGCTGAATGTCCCCATCATCGGCCAGTCCGTTCCGCGCCGTCGCAGCGCCTCGCGCGCCGCGGAGATGGAGGGCGGCAGGTAAAGGGCGGCGGTTAGCGCCAGGAGAGCAAAGAACAATGCACCCCCGGCCGTTGGCGTTCGCGAACGGGAGTAAGGAGTCCCGCCTTCAGGCGGAGGAAAAACCGGGGACAGGCACGCTTTCCCAAACCGCCGGGAAAGCGAGCCAGTCCCCGTTTTTCCCGTTTTTCCAAGACCGCCTGAAGGCGGGACTACGAACTCTTGCAGGAAGCGATCGGCCTCGCCGACCGCGAGAATGAGGAGAAGGGCGAAAGGGATCTGGAGAAACCGGTCGATGTCC
>JAPLSS010000365.1 GCA_026398515.1 Candidatus Sumerlaeota bacterium
CCGATCTACGTGGACAACGTGAAGATCCAGGGCGTGGTGGTGGGGTTGTTGAGGAAATACCGTTGAGCGCGGGCCGGGCAATCCGGCCGGCGTCATGGGCCAACGGAAAGAAAGGCCGTGGCGTACGGTCCGGCCGGATAAGGCGGAAGCCAGCCGATCCCGCGGAGGTAGAACCAATACTCTCCGGGCGAAGGCATGGTGAACTCAGCCTCGCCATAGAGGAAGCTGGCGCCGGGATAAGGGAAGAAATGCCATAAAGCGATTCCGTCGGGTCCTTCGATGGGGACCCACCCTTCGCCGCCCTTGTAGGCGATCGCCTGCATGTGCCAGGCGCCGTAGAAATCCGCCCTCCAGCGAAGGCGCGCCCGCAACGAGCCTAAGTCTGTCGCCTCCACGTGGAGCGGGGCATGAGGAAAGCCGCTGTATTGAATGCCGGTCCACGGGTTTTCACAAGGAAACCATGCGCCGTCTCCATAGAGGTTCGAGACCCAGATGTGGTAGCCGCCCGTCCGCTCCATGTTCACGTTGCACTGGGAGTCCGCCGGTGAAATCGGCAGCCACATGCCGGCGCCGTACTGCTTCCACGCCAAATCGTAGAGGTCGAAGACGCAGAGGAGAATCTGGGCGGGCGCGACCCTTCCGGCGTTCGACCAGGATAGGCGCGCCCATCCCCCGCCCTGATCCAAGACCGCCCCCATTAGAGGCGGCCCGGGCGTGGGCTCGACCGCCTGTCCCAGCCATGTGTCGGCTTGATGCGATCCATTGAAGCCGCCGAAGAAGACCAATCCCTCGTTCCAAGCGTCATACACAACCCGCGCTTCATAGCGCGCCGAGGGCTGGTTGGTCGTCTGAATCCGAACCCAATTCGAGCCGTCGTACAGCCAGGTCTGGTTATGCCAGTTCTGGTACGTGCCTCCCGTGCAAAGGACGGCGCACTGAAGCCCGGCATCGTAGGCCATGGCCATGGCATCCCCGGCCGGCGGCGAGTCGGCGGTCGGGACCTGGACCCAGTCCACGCCGTCGAACTCCCAGGTGTCGTTAAGGAACACGCCGCCGCCGCCGTATCCGCCGAACACCACCAGGCGATTGCGGGCCGTGTCGGCGACCAGTCCATGGCCGCTGCGCCCGGCCGGGGAATGGGCGGGCGAAAGCGGCGCCCAGTCGGTCCCGTCATAGGTCCACGTCCGTCCGGCGCCGCTGCCCGCCGCCTCTCCAAAGAGAACCACCTTGCCCAAGGCCGAGCACCATTCCATGGCGGCGGCGGGATCAACGCCGGGGACGTGCGGGGTCGCGACCGCGCTCCAATCGATTCCGTCGTATTCCCATGTGGAAGGAGAAGGATACGCGTTGAAGTAGACCATGCGTTTTCGCATGGGGTCGTAGGCCAGGCAATGCTGGGAAGCCGGACCCGGATTGTGCGCCGGCGACATCTGGAGCCACGCGGAGCCATCGAACTCCCACGTGTCGCTATACGGGGAGGTCGACGTCCCGGCATAGAGAACGGTCCGCTTGCGGTCGCTGTCCCAGGCCATGGCGTGGTTGGTGCGCGCCGGCGGCCCGGCGCCCAGGAATGGCGTCCAGTCCAAGGCCGAGTCGGCTGCCGCCAGGGATGAGCCGCCCGCCCCGGGCGCCCCCGCCCACAGGGGGAACACCGCGAACAGGATGCCAACGGAGAGGAAGAATACGCGCCGGCAGATCGAGCGGGGTCTGAGGAAGCAACCTGGCATGATCTTCCTCCTTATTGGGGTGACAAGGAGAAGAAAACACCTACAGCCAAGATCCGACAGCCTTACTCCGGACTTTTCACCAAGATGTCGGGGCACGTGGCACCGACAGTCTTGTCTGTGCATCGACTCCGTTTCGGGCGCTTCGCTCACCGCCCCAGCGCTTCGCGCACCTTGTTGATCAGGTCTTCCGGCCGGTAGGGCTTGTGGATGAACGCGGCGAATCCGGCGTGCGCCAGCACCTGGTCTTCGTTGTAGCCGCTCGACAGGATGACGGGGACCTCGGGACGGAGGCGCCGCATCTGGCGCAACGTCTCCTCGCCGCCGAGGCGCGGCATCGTCATGTCGAGCACGACGCAATCGACGCTGCCGCTGAAGGAGCGAAAGACATCGAGGGCCTCCTGGCCGTCGCCGGCGGTCAAGACGCCAAACCCGGCGCGTTCGAGGATGATCTTGGCCACGTCTCGCACGATGGCCTCGTCGTCGACCAGGAGGATCGTCTCCGCCGTCTTCGCCCCTCCGCGCTTTTCGCCGCGCCCCGTCGCCGCGTCCGCCGCCGCCCGCTCCACCAGCGCCTCGCAGGGGAAGAGAACGCGAAACGCCGAGCCGTGCCCCGGCTCCGAAGTGACCCGGATATTGCCCTTGTGGGCGCGGACGATCCCCAGCACGCCCGCCAGCCCCAACCCGCGCCCGGTGAACTTGGTGGTGAAGAACGGGTCGAAAATTCGGGCTTTCGTCTGCGCGTCCATCCCGCAACCGGTGTCGCTGATCTCCAGGTAGACATACGGGCCTTCGGCCAGCGTGTCCGCCAGATACAGCTCGCCCGGATGTGCGTGATCGACGAATTCCATGCCGGTAGCGATGGCGACGGTCCCGGGGCGGTCGCCGATGGCCTCGGTGGCGTTGCTGACGAGGTTCAGAACCAGGTGACGGAGTTGCGTGGAATCCCCGCGGATGGAGGGCAGGTCCGGGGCGAACTGGTATTCGATCCGCGCCTTCTTCGACACCGAGCTGTCGAGCAGTTGCGCCATGCCCTCGACCAGTTGCCGAAGGCTCACTTCCTGGCGCAGGAACGAGCCGCGCCCCGCGTAGGTCAGCATCTGCTTGACCAGGTCGGCCGCGCGCAGGCCGCTGCGCTCCGCCTGGAGCACGTAGGGGCGCGCGGAGGCGCCTTCGGGCAGTTCCTGGAGCGCCAAGCCGGCGTTGCCGAGGATGCCCATGAGCAGATTGTTGAAATCATGCGCGATGCCGCCGGCCAGGATGCCCAAACTCTCCAGCTTCTGCGTCTGGAGGATCTTGGTTTCCAAGCGCTTGCGTTCCATCTCCTCGGCGCGCTTTTCGGTGATGTCGCGCGCGTGCTCGATCACCATGGTCACGGCGCCGGATTCATCCCTCATCGGGTACAGGCTGACCTCGAGCGTCCGGCCGTCCTCCGCGGAGGTGGTCTCCAGGCGCCGGGCCTGCCCGCTCTGGAAAACCTCCCGCACGAGCGCCGGCTCGCACGGGGCGGGGCGCACGGGGCAGGCCAGACCGTTCAGGCCCGTCTCGGGCGCGTAGCCGCGCCCATTGCTGAAGAGGACCCGCCCGTCGGCCGCGTGGACCATCAAAAGGTCGGGAATGGCCTGCAGGATGCCGCGCAGCATGGCTTCCGACTGGCCGAGCGCCTCATTCGCCCGGCGCTCCTTTTCGGTCAAGTCCATCATCTCGAAGGCGCGCTGAAGCGTGGCCAGCATCCGCTCGGGCATAACCGGCTTCAGCAGATAGTCAAACGCGTCGTTGGCCAGGGCGCTGATCGCCGATTCCACGTCGGCGCGGCCGGTGACGATGATGCAGCAGGTGTCTGGATACGACTTCTTGAGTTCCGCCAGCAAAGAAATTCCTGAGCCGTCGGGCAGATGGATGTCGATCAACGCCGCGCGCGGGCGCCGTTCGCCCGCCACGCGCAACGCCTCGGCCACGCCGCCGGCCTTCAGCGGTTCATAGCCTTCGAGGCGCAGGAGATGTTGCCAACTGCGGCACGTGTTCCATGCCAGCCGCGGCGGAACGAGGCGGGAGTATGAGGGAAGGCGCGGGCGAATGCAAGTTGAACCATCGCGCGGCGAGGGCGGCCTACCCTTCCCACCGAAACGCGTTGGGGTGCTTGAGGCCTAATTGAACGAAGACTTTGTGGACGACGGCGTCGACGAGGTCGGCGATGGTTTGCGCGCCTTGGTAGAATGGGGGATTGGCGTCGACGATCGAGACGCCGAGGCGGGCGAGTTTGAGCATGTTCTCCAGGTGAATGGCGCTGTAGGGCGTCTCGCGCGGGACGAGGACGAGCGGGCGGCGCTCCTTGATCATCACGTCGGCGGCGCGCGCGATCAGGTTGTCGGCGTAGCCGTTCGCCACGGCCGAGAGCGTCTTCATCGAGCACGGGACGATGGCCATCGCGTCGGCGCCGAACGTGCCGCTGGCCGGGCCGGCTGCCAGGTCGGTAGGCGCGTACAGGCGAATGCGCGAACGCGCTTCGTCGCCCAGATCCAGCCACGAGCGCGGATCGTCGGACGCTCCATTCGCCGGCGCGCCCAATTCGTAGGCGAAAACCCGCAGGGCCGGCTCGCTGGCGATCAGGTGAACGCGGACGTCGAGTTCGCTCGACAGCTCCAGGAAGCGTTTGGCGTAGATGGCGCCCGAAGCGCCGGTCGCGCCGACGATCCATTCCTTGCTCATTCGCGCGCCCCCACGTGCAGACAGGCGATGCCAAAACTCAGGCGGCGGAATCGGGTTTTGCGCAAGCCCGCCTCGGCCATCATCGCGGCCAGCGCCGGCGGCTCCGGCCAGCTCAGGACGCTGCGCGGCAGGTATTCGTAGGCGCGGCTGCGCGTGAACGCGTAGCCGAGGAACGGCAAAAAGCGAAGGAAGTAGAACAGAAACAGGGCGCGAAGGATTCGATTCGGCGGCAGGGAGAAATCCAGGATCGCCACCCGTCCGCCGGGCCGGACGACGCGCGCCATCTCGCGCAGCCCCGCGCGCCAATCGACCAGGTTGCGCAGTCCGAAGGCCGCCGCCGCGACGTCGAAACGGGCGTCGGGAAAGGGGAGGCGCAGCCCGTCGCTTTCCACGAATGCGATGCGCCGTTGCGCCGCGCGCCGCTCCGCCTTCTGCGCGCCCCGCCGCAGCATCGGGCCGGAAAAGTCCGCCGCGACGACCAACCCCAGGCCGTTCATCGCCTCCAGGTAGGCGAATCCCAGGTCGCCCGTCCCCGCGCACACGTCGAGCACCCGCGCCGGCGAGGGACCGGCGGTTTCCCGCACGGCGATCCGCCGCCATCGCCGGTCCACGTTCAAGCTCAACAGGTGGTTGAGCAGATCGTAGCGCGGCGAGATGGCCGAGAACATGCGGCGGATCTGTTCGGCTTGTTCGTTCATGGTGGGGATCTCGTAGAGCAGGTGGACGGAGTGGACGGGGTGGACGGGGTGGACGACGGAAGAGGCCACATGCGCTCCTGGAAATCGCTCAACCTGCGAATCGCCGTCGTTGCTGCAGTCGCCAATGGCCAATTGCCAATCGCCAACCGAACATCGGCGATTGGCGATTAGGGTTCATCCCGCAATCCTGTCCAACCTCGGCGCCGACGCTCCTTCCACCAGCCGCGCCAGGTCGTCCACGCCGACATCCTCCAGCGTGGCCACGACTCGCGTGGCGCCGCGCAGCCGATGCGCGGGAAACGTATTTGTCACCGCCAGGCAGGGCATGCCCGCCCGTTGCGCCGCTTCGGTCCCGTGATACGCGTCCTCCACGACCACGCAACGCGCCGGCGGCAGGCCCAGCCGTTGCGCGGCGAGCACGAAGGCTTCGGGGTCGGGCTTCCCCGTCCGCACGTCGCCGCCGTGGATGATCAAGCGGAAGCGCCCGGCCAAGCCGGCCAGTTCCATGTTGAGTTCGATTTTCTTCAACGAGCCCGAGGAAGCCAAAGCGTACGGCACGCCCGCGGCGTCCAGCTCATCCAACAGCCGCGCCACGCCCGGAAAAGCGCGAATGCCGCGCTCCGCGGCCATCTGGCGATAGATCTCGAATTTCCGCTTCCGGTGGAACGCCAGATCGATGTCGCAGCCGTATTTGCGGTTCATGCGTTCGATGCTGAATTGATCCGTCTGCCCGACGACGCTTTCGACGTCCTCGTCGGTCAGATCGATCCCCTGCTCCTCGAACACGCGGCGAAACGCGCCGAGGCTCAGTTCCTCGGAATCGACGACGACCCCGTCGCTGTCGAAAATGACGCCAAAGCCGCGTTGCGTGTAACGATTGCGCATTCCACCGGCTTCCTCCAAAGCCAATTCCCACCATAGGGGCGCTGCGAAGGCGGCGCAACTGGCTTTTATGGCGTAGGCTTTCCAGCCTGCGTGTCGCCCAGTCGCGGATTCGAAGCTGCGCGGGCGGGAAAACCTACGCCACGAAAAATGATTGGCTTGCGGCGGGCGAGTAGGTAGGGTCGCAGTCGTCGGGAGCGCAACGCGCCAGGAGTCGACGTTTCATGAATCAGGACGGGATGCATCGGGTTCGGGCGTTGTCCGGCAAGGCCGTGCGCCTTGTCTTCGCGGCGGCCTTTTTCGCCCTCTTCGCGGCGGTTTCCTGTCTGACTCACACGGACAAGAAGGACTCCTCGTCCTCCGGGAAGAAGGAATCGGCGGCCTCGCAGCCTCAGAGCGCCGAGGCGATGCGCGTGGCGGTCAACGCCAGGGAATTCGGCCGCGAGGCGGAATGCGCCGTCACCGGAGCGCGATTCAAGGTCGATGCCCAGTCGCGCGCCGCGATTTATCGCGGCCGCCCCTTTCACTTCCACGACGAAGAAGCCTTGCAGGCGTTTCTGAAAGACCCCTCCCAATACCAGCCCGATTCGCTGGACACGATTCTGCGGGCCGGCAAGCCGTAAGGGAATGCGGAGTGCGGAATGTAGAATGCGGAATGGAAAAGCAGCGACGCTATTCCGAGTTTCACCCTCCACCCGCCGCATTCCACATTCCACATTCAACCCGCCGCACTCCGCACTCCGCACTCTTCTCTCCGCATTCCACACTCCGCATTCGATATTTGGGGTTGACGGTCGGGACATCCGACTTTATCGTCGAACCGTGGGATGTTTTCGCAGATCGAACGGTTAGGGCGGCGTCGGCGCCAAGCGGCTCCGGCGGTCGACCCGGCCGACCGTTGAAACCGTTTGGCTTGGGAAGAACGATTCCCGCGCCGACTGAAGGACGGAGGCATGAGAATACCGCTGGTTAATCTTCAGCCGCAACACAGCCATCTGGTCAGCGAGATCCTGGATCAATGCCGCCGCATGTTCGAGGAGGGCGATTTCGTCGCCGGCCAGGCGGTCAAGGATTTTGAACGAGTGTTCGCGCAGTACATCGGCGCGCGCCAGGCCGTGGCCGTGGCGTCCGTGTCCGACGCGTTGCTGCTGACGTTGCGCGGCCTGGACATCATGCCCGGCGACGAGGTGCTGGCGCCGGCGTATGGGCCGATCTCCTCGGTGGACATTGTGGCCCGCTTGTTCGCCAACCCCGTGTTCGTTGACATCGAGCCGCATTCGTTCGGCCTCGATCCGATGAAACTGCAGGAGTCGATCAGCGAGAAGAGCCGGGCGATTATCGCCAGCCATCTCTACGGCAATCCCTGCACCATCGACCAGATCCACCAGTTCGCCGAAGCCAACGGCCTGATCGTCATCGAGGACGTCACGCAAGCCGCGGGCGCCACGTACATGAACAAGAAACTGGGCACGATCGGCGCGGCCGGGTGCTTCAGTTTCTATCCGACGGCCAATCTCGGCGGCGCCGGCAATGGCGGCATGATCGTCACCGACGACGAGGAATTGGCCGCGCGCCTGCGCCGATTGCGCGAACACGGCCGCTCCGACGAAGCGTTCGTCTACGACGAGGTCGGCCTGGACAGCCGGATGAACACCTTCCAGGCGATCGCGCTGAAGCGGAAGCTCGAGGAACTGGACGAGTCGAATTCCGACCGCATCGAGAACGCGCGCCTTTACGAGCGCCTGCTGGCCAACGCCCCGGTCAAGCGCCCGCGGTTCACCGACGACGGCTCGCACGTTTACAGCCACTACGTCGTCGAGCACGACCAACGCGACCAACTGGCCGCGTTCTTGGCCGAAAAGGGCATCGAGGCCAAGGCGTACTATCCGCTGCCG
>JAPLSS010000221.1 GCA_026398515.1 Candidatus Sumerlaeota bacterium
AGACGACGAGCCCGCACCGCAGCTCACAGGCAAGGACGGCTATTTCGGCGGCAAGTGGGGCGTCCATCTTCGCGCCCCGGATCTTTGGTTCCGCTTGCTCAGGGAGTTCAAGGATCGGTTCGTGCCGCTCGGCGAGATTGCCGACGTGCGTTTCGGGGTCAAGAGCGGCAAAGACGAGTTTTTCTTCCCCAAGGATTGTAGCGCCGAGTGTCTGCGGAAGCACGGCGACCGGTTCGACTTCGAAGAGACCTTTGGCGTTCCCCGCAGAGACGTTGCCTCTGGCCGGGTGAAGCTGGTTCGATGCGGCGCGGGGCGGGGCGAAATCCGTCCCATTGAGGCCGAATACCTGGAGCCAGAGGTCCACAGCCTTATGGAGATCAAAGGCTTCACCGTGGCGCCCGAAGATTGCTCTCGCCTGATCTTGCTCGTGGGCAGGAAGAAGGCCGATCTCAAGGACACGTATGTCCTTAGGTACATCGAGTGGGGCGAGAAAAGGAACTTCCACGCGGGAGCGACGTGCCATTCCCGTATCCGGGAAAATGGAGAATGGTACGACCTGACAGGCCACAAGCGAGGCGAATTGTTCTGGCCGAAATCCCAACAGTACAAACACGCTGTGCCCGTCAACGACCACAACCTCCAGTGCAACTGCAATCTCTACGATATTCATCTCCCAACCGGACTAAGCCGCACTTCAATGGCTGGGATCTTGAACTCATCTCTTGTCGTTCTCTCGAAGTTCCAGTATGGCAGGCCGGTTGGAGTTGAGGGAAACCTGAAGACAGAGGTTGTGGATGTCAACATGATGTTAGTCCCATCTATGCAGGGCGCATCGCCGAAAGCTGTGGAGCGTGTCGGAAAGGCCTTCGCGAAGATGAAAGGCCGCCCAGCCCTTCAGTTTCTTTCGGAACGACGCATGCGCGAAATGGCCTGGGCGCAGGCGGGGCGGACAAAGGAACTGGAAGACCTGCCCTTCGCCTGCGAATTCGACATGCCCGACCGTCGGGAACTCGACGACGCGGTTCTAGAGATGATCGGCGTTTCCCCCAAGAAGCGCCGGCAGCAACTCATCGACGAACTATACCGGTATCTGCGCGAGTTCTTCGAATGGACGCGCGAAAAGGAGGAGAAGGCCATTGCCAACAAACGCATCGCCCGGCGGCGCGGCTCCGCCTCTCCCAGCGACATCGCCGCGCAAATCTACGAGGAGGTCGTCAAGAACGAACCCCGTCTTCTCCGCAACTACGAATACCACTTCCGCGACCGGGACAAACCCTTTGACGTGTTTGAACTCCCCGCCGAGGGCGTGGCGGAACCTCTCACGGATTTTCTCACCCCTCACGGCGTTCGCTTCCGGAAAGGCAAGAAAGACGAGGGGACGTTGGTCAAAACGAAATTCCCGTTCCAGGACGAACTGGTCGTTCTCGTCGCGAACGCCGGCGTTCGCGGCTTCGTCGGCTTCCCCCGCGAGGAAGACGAATGCCGCCGCGTTCATCGCGAGTTCGAGCGTTTCCTGCGCCAGCGCAACGCCCGCTTCCGGGAACTCATCGCGGAACGCACCGCCGACGAGGACACGCAACAGAAGACCCTTAGCGCGTTGCTTGCTTTAGTGAACCGTTCGTGAACGCGCTTGACATATCTGAGAAGGGATCGCGCGAATCATGAAGGTTTTTATCTCGGTCGACATGGAAGGCATCAGCGGCGTTGTCAGCGGCGATGAGTGCAGCGGCGCCGACAAGGACTATGGGATGTGGCGCAAGACGATGACCCTCGAGGCCAATGCCGCCATCGAAGGCGCGTTCGAGGCAGGGGCCACGGAGGTCGTCGTCAACGACTCGCACGGCGGAGGGCGCAACCTGCTGCCGGAGGAGTTGGACCCGCGGGCGGTCCTCTCGCGCGGCCAGCCGCTGCCGGCGATGATCGCCCCGCTCGACGCGACTTACGCCGCGGGCATGTTGATCGGCTACCACGCCAAGCGCGGCACGGCGTGCGCGATCCTCGATCACACTTACTCCGGGAAGTATCACCGCATCTTGATCAATGGGCGCGAGTTCGGCGAGATGGGGCTGGCCGCCGCCTACGCCGGGCATTTCGGCGTGCCGATCGTCTTTGTCTCCGGCGACGACAAACTGCAGGCCGAAGCGCGGGACTTCATCCCCCACGCGGGGAGCGTGGTGACGAAGCACGCCACCGGGCAGACGAACGCGCGGTGCCTCTCGCCGCAAAAGGCGCGCGACCTGATCCGCGCCGGCGCGCGAGAGGCGCTGAGCCGTCTCGCCGAGATGAAGCCGTTTCTGGTGGAGAAGCCGATCACGCTGGACGTGGAGTTCGCGACCACCTCGCCGGTGGATCAAGCCGTCTGCCTGCCCGTGTTCGAGCGCGCCGGGGCGCGCGCGATCCGCGGCGTGTTCCCGAACATGGTGGAACTCGTGCGCCTGGCCACGTTGATGACGCGGCTGGTGGGATAAACTCATTCGTCGCCCGCGTTCCGCGAACTTCATCAAAGCAGCTCGTCGTAGCGCTCGACGACTTTGGCGATGGCGTCGGCGATGTCGCGCGTGTCCTGTTCCGTCCCCAGCAGGAGCCGCTGCTGGAACCACACCATCTCGCCGCAGACCTGTTCCACCACCGGTAGGAAAACCTTCGAGTAATCGGGCTTCTCCCCATGGTAGGGACACGACGCCGGGCAGCCGCGCGCCCCGTAGCGTTCGTTCCGGAAGAGCGGCGCGCGGTAGAGAGGAGTATAGCCGAGCGAGCAGGGAATCCCCTCGGCCTGCAGCGCCGCCAGAAATCTCTCGCGCGGCAGGTTCTTGCAGAACTCCCTGCGATAGCGAATGGGAAAGAGGTGGTACGCGTGCGACGTGACGCGCGGATCGACCTTCTGCGGCGCCACGGCAGGGACGGCGCGCAGCAGGTCGCGCAGGAGCGTCCCGTTGCGGTTGCGCCGCGCCGTCTGTTCGGGCAGGCGCTCCAGTCCGCAAAGGAGGAGCGCCGCCTGGAACTCGTTCATGCGGTAGTTCGTGCCCAGCCCATAGTGCTCGTAGAAGCCTTTGCCCTTCATGCGCCCGACGTCGTGAATCGAATCGACCGTCTCGGCCAGCGCTTCGTCGTCGCTGGCGACCGCGCCGCCTTCGCCGCAGGTGAGGTTCTTGGAGGATTGAAAACTGAAGCAGCCCAGGTCGCCGATCGCGCCGACCTTTCGCCCCTTCCACTCCGCGCCGTGCGCCTGGCACGCGTCTTCGATCACGCGCAGGCCGTGCTTCTTCGCCGCCTCGCCAATGCCGTCCATGTCGCACGGACAGCCGCCGAGGTGGACCGGGATGATGGCCTTCGTGCGCGGGGTGACGGCCGCGTCGATGGCGCGCGGATCGAGGTTGAACGTCTCGGGGTCGATGTCGGCGAAGATGGGGACGGCGTTGCACAGCAGGACGCACGTGGCCGTGGCGATGAAGGTGTAGGGCGGAACGATGATCTCGTCGCCGGTGCCGATGCCGCACGCCAGGATCGCCAGTTTGAGCGCCGTCGAGCCGCTCGTGCAGGCGACGGCGAAGCGCGCGTCATGATACGCGGCGAACTTCTCTTCGAACTCCTCGACGCGAGGTCGCGGGATGCCCCAGACGCCGCTGCGCAGGGTTTCCACCAGCGCGCGCTCCTCGCGTTCGTCGAAGACGGGCCATGGAGGGAATGGAATCGTGCGGACGGGCGTTCCGCCGTTGAGGGCTAATGCGGGCATCGTTGCAATGCCTCCTTCTTGAGTTCATAGCGCGGCCTGCGGGGGCGCGCTTACGGCGTCTCCGCCCCCAAAGCCGGGATCTGTTCGACGGCTAACTCCGCCGTTTCCACCGTGATTCGATTCCAATCATCCGGCGAACCGGCGCCGGCGGCGATGACCATCCAGACCGGCTTCTCGGGGCGGAAGGTCTCGCCGGGGGCGATGGTCACATCGGCCGGGACGCTGGCGTCGGGATGCCGTCCGCCCTTGGGGTCGAGCCAAAAGCGAACCTGCCCGCCGCTTCCCGCCGGGGCGATGGCGCCAAAATAGCCTCCGTCCGGGTCGAGCCAGGCGGAAGCTTGCCGCGCCTTCCACAGTCGCGGCACAGCCCCTTCGCCGCCCGACAGCGTGTCGTTGCTTTCCTCGCCGCGAATCCGCGAATGACAGCGGAAATACCAGGCGGCGGCATGGAGCGGCTCCGTTCCGAGATTGCGAACCCACCGCAGTTGCGCCACGAACCACGGCCGGTCGGGGAGCAGAATCAGGCGCTGGCAAACCTCGTAGGGCTGCGCCCAGTGGGGCTGCGATTGGGCGCTCTCGTAGCGCCCCGTCAGGTCGATGGCCAGCCAGTCCTCTCCGGCTTCCGCGCGCGTTTCGGTCTGGCGGTTGACCTCGGGCCAGGCGCGCGTGTCGATGTTGGTTTGACAGATCATCGCGTTGTAGCGGCCGATCTCCACGCCGTCGGACTGGATGGAGGAGATCAGGTTGTCGCCGCCCTCGCGCCATTCCAGCGTCAGTTGGCTGTTGCCCGCGATAAACCCTTTGGGCGAGCCCTCGAACCGCAGCGGCCCGGCCAGCGGCGCCGCGCCCCGGCCTTCCGACGGCCAGATCGTCCGGCCTGGTCCATGGCGGAGCGCTTCGGTCAACAGCGGATACGGCTTGTCGTCGACATTGACCAGCCCGTAGTTCGAGTTCTCGGGAAACGTCGACCGAACGCCTTGCGGCGGCTCGTCGGACCACATGAAGTAATCCGACCCGACCATGAACGGCAGGCGCAGGATCGTCGTCAGGTAGATGCGCGAGGCTTCGGCGCGCTCGGCCTGCGTGCGGAACCGCTGGCCGGCGCCCCTGGTCGACGGCAGCCCGGCGTCCAGCGCCGGGAACGACCATTCGGTGATCATCAGCGGCCGCCCGCATTTTTGGTGCAATTCCTGGAAGACCTCGGGCAGCGGACGTTCCATTTGATCGCGCCCGCCTCCGCGCGCCTCTTGGCGATCGAGATCCACCGAGCCGTAATAGTTGAACGAGCCGATGTCGCAGTATTTGCCGCAGGCGGCCCACACGGCGTCGCTGGCCCGCCCTCCGGCGAAGCGGCAGCCGAGGATGCTATGGTTGGGATCGAACTTGCGGATCGATTCGGTGATGACGCGGAAATACGTGTCGGCGATTCGGGCGACGAAGGCTCGCTTGTCCGCGACCGTCCTTTCGTTGTCATCCGCGCCGAGTTGATCGAGCGCCAGAACGTCGTCAAATCCCTTGAGATCGGTCTTCCACGCCGCGTTGAATTCCCGGATGGATGGATACTGACCCTTCAGGAAATCGCACAGCGCGCGCTTGGCCGAGTGGCCCGCGCCCTTCGCCATCACGGCGTCGAACAAGCCGTAGTCGATGCCCTGGCGCCGTCCCCACCACGCCAGCTCGTTATCCAGGAAATACCCGAACAGCCACGGATCGTCGGCCTCGGCCCGGCAGAGGTCTTCGACCTGGTATTCGCACCACTCGCGGAACTTGGGATGAAAGACATTGGGGAACGCCGAGCCGGGGTGCTTCTCGTTCGGACAAATCTCGCAATCGCCGCCGAGGTCGGTGAACATATTGCCGATTCTCATCCCCTGGCAGTGCGCGATCGCGCGGCGGAAGAGAGACGCCTGGCAACCGGCGCCGAGCAGGTCGAAGTCCCAGGAGCGCAGCCGCGCCAGCGTCTGGTCCTCCCATTCGCCCTGCGATTTGTATTTCTCGTCGTTCTTGCGGCCATAGGGATTGTAACCGAGCGTCTCGCAGAACGAGCCCTGGTAGGTGACGTGGTCCGTGCCGAGCGCCAGAGTCGCCGCGCCGTTGGGATCGACGACCCACCAGCGCCCGTCGATCTCCTCCGGGTGGAAAAAGCCCGTGCGCTTGCCTTGAAGCCCCGGCGAAGGCCCCGCGGCGGCGAACGGCGGGAAGGCCGGGCGCGAGGCGGCGGCGTTTTCACCGACCGGCTCGTCGAAGGTGGCGCGGATGTCCGTGAAAGTCCCCTCGCCGCCCCAGACGCGCAACGCCGGGCGGCCCATCGCCACCGCATAGCCGTTGAGTTGAAAGGCGCGGTGGCGGACCAAGGCGCCGGAAGCGTCGCGACTCCAGCCTTCGATTTTACCTGGCGCCAGCTCCAGGCGCATGCGGTACGGCTGATTGAGCGACCAGGCGCCGGGGCCTTCGTCGGCCAGACTCTTGAGCGTCTTCTGCGATAGCCAGACGCCGTCGCGCATTTCGGACAATTCCGAAGAGTGGCCGGCCTTCGCCGACGCCGGGGCTTCGGTCAGCGCCAGTTGCCAGTAGTCGCGCTCGCGGGCACAGAGGACGATGCCGAAGGTCTTCCAAGTTTCGCCCGTCGCCGAACGCGGGGTCACGGTGGCTTCCAGGGCGATCTTCATGCAAAGCGGGTTATCGCGCCAGACGGCCACCGAGGGGTTGGCGCTGGAGGCCAGCCACGCCCCCTCGCGCCATTCCCAGCCCAGCGGGTCCACGCGCCACTCGGCGGGATTCCGCGCCGCGCTCTCCAAGGGCGCTTGCGCCGCAGGATTCAAAGGCGCTTGCGCCGCAGTCTTGGAGGGCGTCTCGGCCCCGCGCGCCAAGGCCGGCGCGCCGGAAAGCCAAGCGATGAACGCGATGGCGGCGGCGACTCCCAGGCCGCGCGGCCGTCGGCGGAATCGGGCGGTGTCATTCATGATTCGCTCCTTTCTGGATCAAACGCCTGCGCAATCGTTCCGATGCCCGCACTACACCAAAACGCAGGAGAGTGTTCAATCCCGAAGGCGAACGGAACGTGGCACAAGTCCCTTTCGCAAGACCTTCCCCAGCCCGCATGGGCATGGGCGCGGGTGCATCTCTCCAAAGAACAGCTTGACAAATTGCTCCCCAATCCAGATTATCAGTCTGCGGGAGCGTGGCAAGGTTTGGGGTTGCACGACGAAACTATCGTAACAAAGCGAGACGTTCTTATTACATTCTTCTCCATCTCCTACTTCCTTAAGCGTGTCCGAGGCGCCTTCAAGCCTGTGTCCGCGGCCGTATCGCATCTTATGTGCAGAAGGCAGGGTCGTGAGATGTTGGTCGGAACAGTGAAGTGGTTCTCGGATCAGAAGGGGTATGGGTTCATCGCGCAGCAGAGCGGGCCGGATGTGTTCGTCCACTACTCGGCGATCCAGAGGGACGGGTTCAAGACGCTGAAAGAGGGCGACAAGGTCCAGTTCGAAGTGACCCAGGGGCCCAAGGGGTTGCAGGCCGTCAGCGTCCAACCGGCCGAGTGATGGAATCCTCGATCGTGGATTTCCGATTGTCCATTTGAACCGCGAAGCCTTTGTCAGCGGTCGGCCATTCGCGTTTGGCGAGGCAAGAGCGCCTCGCGGGGAATGCGCGGGATCGGTCGCTTCTTAATGTTAAAATCAAAAACCTAAAACGGGAACCGTCACCGAAGCGGCTCGACGATCGGGCGCAGGCGCGAAGCCAGGTTCTCGCCGATCTGGATCATCCCGAAGTCCGAGGGGTGAATGCAGTCGACCGTCAGCCCGCCGATGTCCGTCAGGAGATTCCGGCCTTCGATGATGTGCACGTTAGGCCGGTTCAGTTCTCCCACGACCTCCGCCAGCGCGACGCGGAAGTCGTCGGGATGGGCCTTGGCGTTCGGCTGGGGCTCGCCCCAATCGCGGAAATAGGGGAAGATTTCAATGCACGCCACCGGACGGCGCGGGTTCTCCGCCAACCGGCCGATCAGGTAGCGCGTCCTTTCGCGGAACTCCTCAAGCGTGAAGCCGGCTCCGATCATGTTGACCGACAGGCACAGCGTGGCGAAATCCCAGTCGTCGCGCTGGGCCATGTAGTCCGCCAGCGCCGGCTCGCAATGGCACGCCCCGCCCAGGCCGAGGTTGCACAAATCGGCGTCGAGCCGCCACGCCGTCTGCGCCACGTAAGTCAGGTGAAACGCGGTGGCCGCCGCGCCGTGGGTGATCGAGGTGCCGTAGGAGAGCATGCGCAGAGCCGGCGTCTCTTCGCGCCGCGGGGGCCGCACGTCGCCTTCCACGCCGTGAAAGACGGCATGCGATTGGTGCATCATCAGGCGCACGACCCGCGGCGAGAACGACATGCGCGCCGTCAGGTCCGCGGGAACCCCCTTGAGCCGCGGCGGCGTTTCGATCTTGAACGTGCGCGGCTCCGGGCCGATCTCGCGCAGCGGCTGCGCGAAGAACGGGCCGAAGAAAATCCCCACTCGTCCCGCGCCCTCGGCGCTCGACAGCGTGACCGACG
>JAPLSS010000056.1 GCA_026398515.1 Candidatus Sumerlaeota bacterium
AGGTGCCAGCCGAACGGGCGCCATCCCCAGATCGCGTGGTCGAGCAGAAACGTCAGGTCGCCCAGCGGCCGGTACGAGGCCTCCTTGGAGGCGGGAAAATACTCGGGGGTGAAGAACAAGCGCGCCGGCGGCGTTTCAAACAGGCGCGTGTTCTTGACCAACGTCTCGACGTCGTCGAACACAAACCCCGCGAAGAAAATCGGCAGGTAGGCGAGAAACGTCAGCGCCACCAGGAGAAGGAGATAGCGCAGCGCGCGGTTCGGCGGGTTCGCCGTGGCGTCCGGCGCTTGATCGCCCGGCGGAAAATCGGGTTCCTGGTCCGCGGTTTCCAGTTCGTCAACGGCAGGCGGGTCTTTGTCTTCGTCTTGTCTCATGAGAAGTAGCCGATAGACGACAGATTCGGAGCGCGACCTTCAAGGACATCAAGGACGCAAGGGACGAAAAGGACATGAAAAGCCCGTTGTCTCTGTCTTTGGCTGCGCCAAGCGGGGTCCCTTGAGTCCTTGAGGTCCTTTCGATCCCCAACCGCGAGACGAGAAACCTGAACCGCGAACCGCGTCCTACTTCCCCTCGCTGACCGTATAGTTCAGCGTCACCTTCTTCCCGTCGCGCAGGACCTCGAACTGCACTTTCGCGCCGACGTGCAGCGTGACGAAATAATCGTAGAGGTCCTCCCACGAGCGAATGGCCTTGCTGTCCGCGCGCACGATGATGTCGCCGCGTTGCAGGCCGGCGCGCGCCGCCGGGCCGGCGTCCTCGGTGATCTTGGCGACGATCGCGCCGACCGTGTCGCGCGGCAGCCGCAAGAGGCGGGCCGCCCGCTGATTGACCGTGTAGGCCTGGAAATCCAACATCAGCGTGCGCACGCGCCCGAACTTGCGCACCTCGTCGTAGATCGCCTTGGCGCGATCGACCGGAATGGCGAACCCGATGCCTTCGGACCCCCCGCTGCTGGAGAAAATGAACGTGTTGATCCCGATGACCTCGCCCCGCAGGTTCACCAGCGGCCCGCCGCTGTTGCCGGGGTTGATCGCCGCGTCGGTCTGAATCATGTCCTGGTAAACGCGCGGGGCGCGGCCCGGCTCGGCGTCGGGGCGGAAAAAGCGGTTGGTCGCGCTGACCACGCCGATCGAGACGCTGGGGCGCGGGTCCTTGTCGAACAGCCCGAACGGATTGCCGATGGCCAGCACCCATTCGCCCAGCAGGAGATCCGCGACCGTGCCCAGGCGCGCCACCGGCAACCCTTGGGCGTTCACCTTGAGCACGGCGATGTCGACGTACGTGTCGGCGTCGACCAACTGGGCGTCGAACTCGCGGCCGTCGGGGAGAGTGACCGTCATCTGCGTGGCGTTTTCCGCCACGTGAAAGTTGGTCAAGATGTAGCCGTCTTCGCCGACGATGATGCCCGATCCCAGGGTGGGAATCGTTTCCTCGAATTGGCCAAAGGGAAGAAAGGGGCTGAAGAAATCGCGGAAGAACGGCTCTTCCTGAACCACCTGCTTGACCACGGCGTTGATGGAGACGACCGACGGGCTGGCGATCTCCGCGGCCTCGACGATGGGCGTGCGCCGCACGTTGCCCGTCGCCGACAGGGGCGCGGGCGCCGCTTCGAGGCGCCTCACGGGCTCCAGCGCGCTCAGCAACAAGGGTTCGTCGACCCCAGGTTTGGGGCCGGCCTGTTGATCGCGCCAGGACAGGAACAATACGGCCAGAAGGATGAGGTTCATGACGACCAAAACACCCAGGCTCCAGCGGATCGTACGGTTCATCGTGTTGCCTTCCTGTTTGCCCAATCTGCGACGCGGCAAAGCTCGGAGCGACGCCTTCGCGAGCAATATACACGGAATGGCGCCCTGCCGAAACCCTAAAAAGGGAATCCGGAGAAGACGGCGTGTCCTCTGACGAAGGCTCCTTGATCAGCGCTTGCGGTTGCGCGGCGCCGGCGCTACAAAGACCGACTTGACACAGGTATAACCATAATCATACCCTGGGGGCATGAAAACAGCGATCTCCATCCCGGACGAGGTATTCCAGCGCGCCGAGGACTTCGCGACTCGGCGAAAGATGACGCGCAGCGCCTTGTTTACGACCGCGGTCCAGGAATACGTCGACCGACATCGGTCGGACGATGTGACCGAACGGCTCAACCAGGTTTATGCGCATGAGGCTTCTACTCTGGACCCTGTTCTTCAGACTCTTCAGACGCTCTCCCTCCCCCAGGAGGACTGGTGATGCAGCGCGGCGAGATCTGGTGGGCGACGCTCCCGCGGCCCATGGGTTCGGAGCCGGGCTATCGCAGACCGGTGGTCATCGTGCAGTCGGACGACTTCAACCGCAGTTGCATCCACACCGTGGTTGCCGCGGCCATCACCTCAAATCTCGCCCTCGCGCAGGCCCCCGGCAACGTGCTTCTCCGGCCGCGGGCCTCGGGCCTGCCCAAGGAATCGGTGGTCAACGTGTCCCAGTTGCTGACGATGGACAAGCGGTTCCTGGAAAAGAAAGTAAAGATGCTCGACCCCATCGCCCTGCGCCGCATCGACGACGGATTGCGGCTGGCATTACATCTATGATATGCGTCAAAAACCGAGATTGGATGTATTATGCCATTCACCATCCAAACCGCCCCGCCGGGCACGGCCCACCCCGACCGCGGGTTCCTCTGCCAATGGACGTACTGGCGCGCGGACCCGGATGCCCCTGATCCGGAGATGCCCGGTCTCAAGGTTCAAACTTTGGCGTTCATCCCGCTTCGCCCGTCGGCGCGATGCCTCTGCCGAAGCGGAGCCGCTTTCGAGCATTGCTGCCGCGCCCGTCCGTACTGGCAGTTGGTGTGCGTCAACCCTGGCCCCCCTCGGATGCAACGCCGCGGACGCGTGGCTTCGGTGAAGGCCGATTACAGTTTGGTGGCGCCACAAACCGCCCGTTTCTCGCCCGTCGACGGCCTGGCGCTGCGCCATCGGCTGAGCCGGGACCTGCGCTTCAAACTCAGCGAGGACTCGGCCGGACGCGCCTTCTGGATCTATTGGGGAAACCCGGCTTCCGTGGGGCAGCATGGCTCGCTGTGTTTTGGCGACGTTGAGCTCGTGGAGAATCGGGAACTTATAGTGACGGCGCTGAGCGCGATGCGCATGGCGCTTCTGCTCTATGTGCTATACGACCTGGCGGGGTCGCTGCTCACCATCCCGCGAATCTCCTATGATCCCATCGAGATGCTGGACAGGGACACGCTGGAAAGAGTCACGATCCCCCAGACGCCTGACGCGAATCCGCCCCGGCCGCCTCAAAAAAGCCGTGCGCGTTAAGCCGCGTCTCTCGTCAATCGGCAATCGCCAATTGGCTATGGGCTATTCTCACTTCGCCGGCGCCGTCTCGGCGGCGGGCAGGACTTCCATCTCCTCCTTGATCGACCAGCCGGTCTTCAGCCCCGCCACGAACCATGCCAGCGCCAGCGCGCCGACGGCGAAGATCGTGTCGCCGATCATCCGCATCCAGCGCAGCGTGTCCATCAGCCCCGTCTGGGTGAAATCCGCCGAGCGCGCGAACCACATGCCCTGCTCGACGCTGGCCCAGGTTTGCAGCAAGCCGCGCGGCAGGTCGCTTAAGAGCACCATCAGCGCCAGCCCGATGTTGATCGCCCAGAAGGCGAACGCCAACGCCCCCGTGCGCCAGACGTGCCGCGTGGCCAGCCCCTTCAGGCAGAACAGCATCAGCCCGATCCCCAGCATCCCGTAAACGCCGAACAGGGCGGTGTGGCCGTGGACCGGCGTGGTGTTCAAGCCCTGCATGTAATACAGCGCGATCGGCGGGTTGATCAGGAAGCCGAACAGCCCCGCGCCCACCAGGTTCCAGAACGCCACCGCGATGAAGCAGTGGATCGGCCAGCGGTAGGCGCTCAACCACGGGCGCGCCCGGGAGAGCGTCAGGTTCTCGTAGCCCTCGTATCCGATCAGCACCAGCGGCGCCACCTCCAACGCGCTGAACGTCGCGCCCAGCGCCAGGATCGAGGTCGGCGTGCCCGTGAAATACAAGTGGTGGAACGTGCCGATGATCCCGCCCGACAGGAAAATCGCGGTGGAAAAGAGCACCGCGCCGGTGGCCGTGGCCGCCCGCAGCAGCCCCATGCGCGTGAACAGGAAGGCGATGGCCACCGTGGCGAAGACCTCGAAGAACCCTTCGACCCACAGATGCACCACCCACCAGCGCCAATACTCGGCCATCGCCAGGTGCGTTTGCCGGCCCCACATCAGCCCGGCGCCGTAGAAGAGCGCGATGGCGAAACTGGCGATGAAGAACAGGAGGAGCAGGCTGCGGTTCGGCCCCGGGTTCCGCAGCGCCGGCCACAGCGCCCGGCCCATCAGCCACAGCCACAGGAACAGCCCGACCAGCAGGAAAATCTGCCAGAACCGCCCCAGGTCGACGTATTCGTAGCCCTGGTGGCCGAACCAGAAGTTCATCGTCAGGCCCATGCGCTGGCGCGTGGCGAACCACGTGCCGAACATCGAGCCGACCACGATAGTCAGCAGGCAGATAAAGAGGAAATTCACGCCGAGCCGCTGGAACTTCGGCTCCTTGCCCGAGACCGCCGGCGCCATGAACAAGCCGGTGGCCAGCCACGCCGTGGCGATCCAGAAGATCCCCAGCTGAATGTGCCAAGTGCGCGTCACCGCGTAAGGCAGGATCTTGGCCAGCGGAAAGCCGTAGAAACCGTTGCCTTCGACGCCGTAGTGGGCGGTCACGGCGCCCATGCCGATCTGCGCCACCAGCAGCGCCGTCACCACCCAGAAGAACTTCAGAGTGGCCCTCATCGAAGGCGTCGGCTCCAGAGCCAGCAGCGGGTCGCGCGACGGCGGCTCGTAGTCGTCGGGAGGCCGGCGGCGCAGCACGGCGTGATACCAGGACAACGCTCCCA
>JAPLSS010000906.1 GCA_026398515.1 Candidatus Sumerlaeota bacterium
CTCCGCGGAAACCGTCCGAGTGTACCGCGACTACTACGGCGTGCCGCATGTGTTCGCGTCGTCGCTGGCGGGGGCGTATTTCGGGGCTGGCTACGCGATGGCCGAAGACCTGGGCTACGGCGCGTCGAACCTGGCGCTGCAGGTCGAAGGGCGCAAGAGCGAGTTCTTCGGGCCGGGCGCGGACGACGCCAACGTGGGCGAAGACATCGAAGCGCGCCACTTCCGTTTTTACGACACCGCGCGCGCCGGCTTCTCGCAGCTCAGCCCCAACGTGCAGATGGCGTTTCGCGACTATGCGGCCGGCATCGCACGGCGCTATCAGGACGAGCCGCGGCCCCGTCCCGACTGGGCGATCGACGTGACGCCGGAAGATCTGGCGGCCGCGTTCCTCTCCGCCAACTTTTATCAATCGGCCTTCGAGTCGTCGGATCACGAACTCAAGGAAATCGGCGTTCCCCTGCAATATCCTTACATGGGCTCCAACGCCTTCGCCATCGGCCCCTCGCGCATGCGCGACCATTCGACCGTGCATTTCGCCGGCCCGCAGACGCCCTTCGGCGACGCGCAGCCGGAGATGCACCTGGAGTGGCCCGGCGGGCGCGTGGCGGGCTATGGCTACGGGCTGTTCGTCGATCCCGGCGTCGGACTGAATCACGCCTGGGGGTCGACGGCCAACTGGCCCGACACGTCGGATGTTTACCGCCTGCGCTTGAGCCAGGAGCTGGCATACCAGTATTGGGACGCGGCGGCAGAGGGCGGCAAGGGCGGCTGGGTCCCGCTGACGCCCATTGAGATCCGCTTCCCCATCCGCGGCAGCGCAAGTCCGTACACTGGCCGACGCTGGGAAACGCGCCTGGGCCCCATTCTGAAATTCGACAAGGGCGAGGGGGCGGAGTGGGCCTACGTTTGGCGCGCCAGCGGCTGGAAGCGCCTCCAATACATCGAAGCCGTTTTCCGGAAACAGTGGGCCGCCTCGGCGCGCGAAGCCCTGCGGGCCGCCGATCCGCCCGAAGCCGTGTCAGGCAACTGGATTCTGGCCGATCGCTGGGGCGACATCGCCTTCCTTTACAACGCGCGGGTGTTCGGTCGGACCAACGACGGCGCGACGCATGCCACCCAGTCCGCCGACGATCCACAAACCGAGTGGGCCGATTGGGCGTACGGCCTGACGGGCGAACACCGGTTGCCAATGGCGCTCAATCCCGCCGGCGGCTTCCTTGTTTCGGCCAACGAAGCCCCGTGGTTTGCCGCCTCCTCGGGCGAGATCCCCGGGCGCGACGCGTGGCCGGATTGCCTTGTGCCGACGCAAGGGTGGGGGTCGGGCGCCACGACGCGCGGCCAGCGGTTGCGCGACCTGATCGGCTCGCGCTACCAGATTGCGCTGGACGAGATCATGCCGGCTCCCTTTGATGCTCAGCTGCCGAAAGCGCAGGCCTGGGTGGGCGCGTTGGAGGCCGCCTGGCGCGCCGCGCCGCAAAAGCCTGTCCGATTGTCGGCCGACGCCTTAGCCGTGCAGGAGACGCTGGCCGCCTGGCCGGGCCGCGCCGACGCCGACTCGCCGGCGATGACTGCCCTGTTCTTCCTGATCCAGAAACTGGCGCCCTGGGCCGATCCCGCGGAAGCCGCGCGCGCCGAGGCCGCGCCGGACCCCGCGGCCATCGACGCCGCGGAGCTGGCCCGATATGCCGACGGGCTGGAATACGTGGCGCACCGGCTGAAGACGGATTACGGGAAGTTGGAAGTCCCCTGGGGCGAAATCCATGGATTCGCGCAGGAGGGCCAGTGGACGCCGGTGGGCGGCGGCACCGAATTCCTCCAGGCCATCTTCCAAGCCCACGCCGGCGAGACGCGCGGGGCCGACGCGATCGGCGGGGACTATCGCATTCGTTGCACGCAAGGCTCGGCGCACCTGGCGCTCACCGTGTTTCAGGGCGACAAGACGCTGTGCCTCACCATCAACCCCTCGGGCCAGATCAATCCCCAGGCCCATCCCCAGTCGCCGCACTGCTACGATCAACGGCCGCTCTATCTCCAGAAGCGGTTCAAGCCGTTCTGGCTGACCGAAGCGGACGTGAAGGCCAACCTCACGCCGTATGATGGGAAGCCGGGGTACGAGTTCAAGGCGTTACGAACGCTGGAGGTTCCGGGCCTCTCAACCGCCGCATCGCGCGGAAGCGCCGTCGGTTCGGGTTCTTGAATTCCCTTGCGTTTCCGGGCGGCGCGAGGCGCCATGAGTCGCTGTCTGAATTTCCCACAGTCATCACAACCGAGAGGAGGCCCAAGTTGAGAACCGCCATCGCCGTCGTGGTTGCCGTTGTGTTATTCCCTGCCGTCCTGAACGCTGGAATTGGGACCAAGGGAGAGCTTTCGTCGAAAACCCAAAACGCCGCTCCCTCCAAAGACGCCAAGCCCAAGGCGGCTGCGGGAACCCCTCAACAGATCGAACTCGAGTTCCGATTGGTCCAAGTCAACGAATCGAAAGCAAGAACGTTCTCCGACGCTGTCCTTCCCTTAAGCAACGCGACAGGCCCTGCCGGTTCGGCCAACTCGGATGCCGACGACAGCGCGAAGTTCAACCGGACGATGAAAGCGCTCGAGGACGAAGGCGTGGTCAAGACCCTGCTCGGCCCCCGCATAACCCTCAAGGATAGGCAGGAGGGAGTCGTGAACATCGGGAGCGCCGCCTCTTCCGGCACTACGGATGCCCACTCCTTTTTCAACCTCAGGTGCGTGCCGACCATTCTCGAAGACGGCTCGATCCAGATCAAAGGCCATTTGGAGGCCGACCGCGACTACGTTGGCCTCTCCATCTCGCGCAAAGCGGACTCGGACACTCAGAGCCAGACGATCCATCAGGAGTTTAGCAGAATTGTCCCAAGCCACCCCATCGGACTGTGCGCCGTGAACGGAAGCCGACACCAGGAACTAACCTCCGGTGTTCCGATCCTGCGGAATTTGCCGCTGGTCGGCGGCCTGTTTCGCAAGACGAAGACATCGACGGAGTCGGTGACTACGATTCTGTTCGCCACGGCGCGAATCGTGCCGCTGAAAGCCTAACCCGCAACTGTCACCACAATGATCGAGAAAAGGCGTTATGCGTGGCGCGGGCTGCCAGCCCGCGCATGACTCGCAGGAAAACGGACAAATGCACGGGCTGGCAGCCCGCGCCACGCAACACGTCACCTTGGTGAGAAGTGTGGCTTACAGGCAGGACAGCCGGCGCTACTTGACAGCCGACGTGCGGGAAAACCACGCGGGATACAACGTTTTCCACGAAATGGGCGAGCCGTCGGGCCACGCGGCCGGCCAGCGGATCAGCGCGCCGCCCTGGCCGAGGAAGCCGCGCACGTCGACGTGGACGTAGGGCGACTGCACCGGCCGCTCGTCGAAATCGTGGTGGGTGTAGATGCCGGCGCCGCCGACGAGATCGCTCTGGGCGGCGCGATATCGGGAGTCCAGGACGTTGACGTATTTGACCAGCTCGGCCGCGTCGTAGATGTCATGCCGCCCGTCGCCATTGAGGTCGTCCATGACGAGGTCGCCGTCGTCGTCGATGATCAGATCGACGGCGCGACCGTACTGGTGCATGGAGAACGGCGCCTTGAGCGTGTTGCGCCCGTCGCGCTGTATGGCGCCCAGGTTGTAGGCCGGCGGGCGAAAACCGTAGATGGGGGTGAAGCCGGTGCGCGCCAACCCGTGGCCGCGCACGAGCGCCAGCAGGTCCTCCAGCTTCCGCGGCAGCCGCGGGTCGATCGCCACGTATTGGGGAAAGCCTTCGCTGCGCCACGGGAAATCCATGGCGAAGAAGCGCAGCGTGAAATTCGCCGAGATGCGCACGTCGATGTTCTCGCGCGTCACGCGGTAGAAGGCCGCCGGCGGCGCGTAACAATCGGGATGCAGCCGCGGCCATTGGCTTTCCTCGGCCTCGAAGCGCTTGAAAACCGACGGGTCGAACGGATCGGGGTACTCGCCGATTAGATAGCCGTCCACCTTCCCGTCCTTGAACTGGTCGGGGCGCGTAGGCGACAGGAAGAAGCGCGAAACGGTCTTCTCCACGGGAAGGATTTCGCCGGAGTCTCCCGCGCGAAAGCGGCCGCGGTACGTCAGGCTCACTCGCGAGATCGTCGAGGAGTCGGGCGGCCGCCAACTGTTGTGGAAATTGCGCGAATGAGTCCGGTCGAACAGCAGATTGCCTTGATCGCATCGCCATTCAAAGGATTCTTCCGCCACCGCCAGGCCGGCCGTCTCGACCGCGCTCGAGTCCAACGCCGCTTCCACCGGCACGGGGTCGCCCGAGGGAAGAAGGGCCAGATCGCCGCCCAGGTCGTCGAGCGGCGGGCATCTCAGCGCCAGACGGACCGCCGAGGTGAAGTCGCGCCGGATGGCGGGAGCGGGGGCCGTCGGCGCAGGGGGTTCGACGGGAGACGCCGCCCGCGACACGGAGAAAACCGCAACGATCAGAAGGGGCGAGAGGGAAACAAGAGGGGAAAGACGATGCATGCGTGCAAAAGCCGGCGCGGCGCCGGACGAAGTTCGTAGGTATGGAGTCCCGCCTTCAGGCGGAATGGCTGCTGGGGTCTCTACCCCCGACTCGATTCATTCCGCCTAAAGGCGGGACTCCATACCCGCGGGTTTCCGAACCGGTTCAACCGCCCGTGGGCGGCGGGGCGTCCGGGGTGTTCTCGGGCGGCGTCTCCGAAGGCGGCGCGCCGGCGTTCTCGGGCGCGGCGGGCGGTTCGCCTTCGGCGCCGGAAAGGCCGGCCTCGGATTCGCGCTGGGTCTTGGCGGCGCCATAGAACCGGATTGCGCCCAGTTCCGTCTGCTCTTCGCGCGGCGGCTCCGGGGGCGCTTCGGGGGCGGCGGTCTCGCCCTCGGCCGTCTCGCCGGGTTGGAGCGTCGTGAATGGCGTCTCCAGCACGGCGCCGCCGAGACCGCCCGGGGCGCCTTCCGCCGCCCGCGCTTCGGCCGGCTCCGGCTCGGCGGGCGTCACCGGACGCAGGCCCGTGTCGCGCGGACGGAAGAAACGCACGGAGAGCGCCACGGCGGCCAGAATCGCGGCCGCCACGAGAATGCGCCACAGCCAGGAGGACCAATGGCGCCCTTCGCTTTTCTTCTCGACGGCGGCCTGGACGACGCCGGGCGCCTGGGCTTGGAACCCGGTCAGATCGGTCCGCGCTTGCCGCACCGCCGCGTCGGAGCGCTGAATGGCCTCGCTGAGCGCTTGCCGCGAATCGCCCAGGCGCTTCGTCTTGTCCTGCAAGCCGGCGGACGTCTCGTCCCAGGCCTTCAGCTGCTGACGCACGGCGCTGAGCCGTTGCTGCGCCGCTTCCAGCTGCTGGACGGCCAGGCTGTGTTCGTCCGAGGCGATCTCCCACTGCTCGCGCAGAGAGTCGTTCAACGCGGCGATTTCGCCCAATTGCTGGCGGAAGACGTCTTGCTGCTGGCGGATCGCGGCTTGTTCCGTTTCCACCGCGGCCAGCGAGGCGCTGATTTTGTCGGTCAGCGCGGCGAGCGCCTCGAGCTGCCTCTTGATTTGCGCCTCGGCGGCGGCGTCCTTGCGCCGGCAGCCCGTCGCGCATGCCAGCGCCGTCAACGCCAACGCCAACAGGATGGTTCGGAATCTCATCGGGCTTGCGACCATGCGGACTCCGTCAACCGCCGCTCGCCGAAGGGAGACGGCTCGTCGCCGGTTGGTTTGCATCCCGTGGTCTTGGGAGTCAAGGCCTTTTCGGACGCTTGCACGAACGAGGGTCCGGGATGGACGCCGACCTCGACGAGGGCGGCGCGGCTTGGAATTCCAGAAACAAACCGCAAACGGCGTGAGGCATCCCGGGTTCCGAATGGCGGCCGCCCTCGGCGAGGTCGGCGTCCACCCGGACCGTTGTTCCGCTGCCGGCGAATGCTTACGCTGACTGAGGGGGGAAATCCGGCTCCAGCGG
>JAPLSS010001006.1 GCA_026398515.1 Candidatus Sumerlaeota bacterium
ATCCTTCATCCCCATGTTCTTTATCACCGGCATGATGGGACCCAATATGCGCCCCATGGCCCTGAATGTGCCGCTCTCGATGCTGATGAGCCTGGTTGTCGCATTCACCATCACCCCCTGGATGAGTTACCATGTATTGAAGGGGGAATATCACAAGACCCACGAAGAGCCGTGGGTCCTGGAGAAGACTCTCACCTATCGCGCCTACTCCGCCACGCTGAACCCCTTCCTCCGTTCCAAGGCGCTGAGCTGGGGTTTGTTATTATTGGTGGTGATCCTGCTCGCCGGCGCGGGGTGGTTCGGGGCGGCGCGCCTGGTGCCTCTCAAGATGCTCCCCTTCGACAATAAGAATGAGTTCCAACTCATCATCGATATGCCCGAGGGGACGACGCTGGAGCGGACCGACGCCGCGGCGCGCGCGCTGGCCCAGGTGGCGCAGAGCATTCCCGAGGCGACCGACTATGAGATCTACAGCGGCCAGGCCTCGGCCATCGACTTCAACGGCATGGTGCGCCATTATTACCTGCGCCAGGCGCCGAACGACGCCGATATCCGCATTAACCTGGTCCGCAAGAGGCAGCGCCAGGCGCAGTCGCACGACATCGTCTTGCGTCTGCGCGACGCGGTCGCCCGCGTGGCGCGCGAGTGGAACGCCAACGTCAAGATGGTCGAGATGCCGCCCGGCCCGCCAGTCATCGCCACCATCACCGCCGAGATCTATGGCGAAGCCGAAACGCCCTACAAGACGCTGCAACAGGGCGCCTTCGCGGTGGCCGACCGCCTGCGCCGCGAGCCGCGGGTGGTGGACGTGGATACGACCGTCGAAGCCGATCAGGTCAAGTGGATGTTCGACGTTGACAAGGAGAAGGCGGCGCTCTCGGGCATCGCCACGACCGACATCGGCCAGACGCTGCAAATGGCGCTGGAGGGCGAGACGGCGAGCCGCCTGCACGCCCCCGGCGAGGTCAATCCGCTCGACATTGTGCTTCGTCTGCCACGCGCGACCCGCAGCTCTATCGTCGACCTGAGTTCCATCTACCTGCGCGGGCGTCCGGGCTACGTGAAGCAACAACAATCCGGCGGCCTGGTCGCCGCGCCCATCCCCATCGTGCAGCTCGGCGAGTTGGGCAAGTTCCGTGAGACGCTGGAGGATCAAACCATCTATCATAAGAACCTGGAACGGGTGGCCTATGTCTTCGCCGACACCGCCGGCCGCGCGCCCGCCGAGGCGATCATCGACATCCAGGCCGACGAACAACCCGCCGGCCAACCGCCCTCAGCCGGCAGTAGTAACCGCGATCTATCCGCTTCGTCCACTGCGTCCACCCCGTCCACCAAGTCCACTTCGTCCATAACGTCCATTCCCCGCCCCCTCAAGGAACGCAGCTATCTCCGCAACGGCGGCGGCGACCCGTGGTCCATGCCCGCGGGGACGCGCGCGATCTGGAGCGGGGAAGGGGAGTGGAACATCACCCTCGACGTTTTCCGCGACCTGGGCATCGCGTTCGGCGTGGCCTGCCTGGGGATCTATATCCTGTTAGTGTATCAAACCGGCTCCTACTTTATGCCGCTCATTCTGATGATATCCATACCACTTACGATGATCGGCATCATGCCGGGATTCTGGCTTTTGAACATCCTGGGTCACGGCCCGGTCGGCGGGTTCCCGAATCCGACGTTCTTCACCGCGACGGCGATGATCGGGATGATCGCCCTCTCTGGCATCGCCGTGCGCAATGCGATTCTGTTGATTGAGTTTGTGCATGAATCCCTGAAACGCGGCGATGACCTGAGAACGGCTTTGCTCACCTCCGGCGCCGTCCGCTTCCGCCCGATCTTCCTGACCGCCGGCACCGCGATGCTGGCCGCCTGGCCCATTACCTTGGACCCGATCTTCTCCGGCCTGGCGTGGGCGCTGATCTTCGGGCTGTTTGTTTCCACCGCGTTCACGCTGTTGGTGATACCTGTTACTTATGACCTGGTGTATCGCAATCGTCCAGGGCATGGAGTGGCTATGGAGATGGAAGAGTGAATCATTGGAAACACTCAACCACGAATGGACACGAATGAACACGAATATGGATGGTGAAATCCGATGAGAAAGAGTCTGGAGATCATTATCTCTTTAGTCGCGTTAGTCATGATCATCCTCTGGATGGCCGGCGCCTTCCATCACAAGATACTCCCCGGCGCGGTGGCCGCCGAGGCCGCGGTCGCCCCCGAAGGCGCGGCGAGGGCGGTGGTCGAGGAATCGACCGTGCCGGTGGTGGAAGAGGCTTCGGGGACGGTGCAGGCGAAGCGCAAGACTGTGGTTTCCTCCCGCATCATGGCTGTGATCGCCGATGTCAACGTGCGCGCCGGCGATGAGGTGGCCAAGGGCGACACGCTCGTCACACTCGACAGCCGCGACCTGGAAGCGCGCGCCCAGGAAGCGCAGCGCGCGGTCGAGGGCGCCCAGGCCACGCTGACGCGGACCGAGGCCGACTTTAACCGCGCCAAGGAACTGCTCGACCGGAAGGTCATTGGCCGCGCGGACTACGATCAGGCGGAGTCGGCCTACAAAGTCGCCCAGGCCCAGCTGGAAGCGGCCAAGCAGGGCGCGGAAGCTGCCAAGGTCGCCATCAGTTACGCGGAGATCAAATCGCCGGTCGACGGGCGCGTGGTTGAGCGGTTCGCCGAGCCGGGCGACACCGCCTCGCCCGGCGTGCCGCTGGTTTCGATCTACGATCCGACGTCGTTGCGCATCGAGGCGCCCGTGCGCGAGTCGCTCGTCGGCTCGCTCAAAGTCGGCGACAAGCTGGCCGTGCGTGTCGGCGATTCGCAACAGACCGTCGAAGGCGTGATCGATGAAATCGTGCCGCAAGCCGAAACCGGCTCGCGCAGCTTCACGGTCAAGGTCAGTTTGCCCAAGAGCGAGGGCGTGTATACCGGCATGTTCGGGCGCATTCTGATCCCCGCCGGGGAACGCACGCGCCTGCTCGCGCCGGAAGCTGCCATCGAACACATCGGCCAACTCGATTTCGTTTCGGTCGTCGGCAAGGACCGCCGAATTTCGCGCCGCTTGGCCACCTTCGGCCCTCCCGCCGGCGAAGGAAAGGTGGAAGTCCTCAGCGGTTTGTCGAAAGGCGAGACGGTGTTGTTGACGCGGGCCGCGTAGATGGGGAGTATGGAGTGCCGCCTTCAGGTGGAATGCTCGTTGAGCAGCTGAATTGCCGTGCGGAGCATTCCGCCTAAAGGCGGGACTCCATACACAAGTTCTATGCTATGAATGTCATCGAGAAACCTCTGTATCCCGTTTATTCCCCCGACTACGAACAGCGCTGCGCGGAAACGCTGGAATCGCGTCTCGCCTCCATGCCCGTCTACGAATCGTGGCGGCCTCTCGATCCGGGCCCCGCGCGCCCGATTCTCGAGCGCTATCGCGCGTTGCCGTTCCTGACCAAGGCCGACCTGCGCGCCCGCTTCCCACACGGCTATATCCTGCCGCCGCGCGCCTACGAAGACGGAATGCGACGCGGCGAAATCGAACACGTGGCCACCAGCGGCACGACCGACGAGCGCGTCACGCTCCTGTGGCATCAGCGATGGTGGAACGCCTCGGAATGCGCGTCGTGGAGCCTGAACGCCCACGCCGCGCGCGCCGCCGACGGGACCCAGCGCGAAGCCATTCTCACCAGTCCGATCTGCGTCGGGAAGGTGAGCGAAAACGGCAGCCTCTCCATGGCCGAGCGCCGGCTGGAGCGCTTCCTCTTCTTGAACGAGAAGGCTGACCCGACCCAGTGGCCCGATGATCACCTCGATCGCATGATCGCCGAGATCGACGCGTTTCAGCCCGTCACGCTCGAGGCCAATCCGACCTTCCTGGCGCGCCTTTCCCGTCACATCGCCGAAACCGGCGCCGAGGTCCATCAGCCGGCGGTCATCATCCTGACCTACGAATTCCCCTCGCGCCTGCACTACCGCCAGATTCGCCGCGTCTTCCGGCGCCCGACCGCCAGCTCCTATGGCTCGACGGAAACCGGCTACGTGTTCATGGAATGCGAGGCGGGGAGGTTGCACCAGAACGTCGAGTCGTGCCACGTCGATTTTCAGCCGTTCAAGCCCGAGCACGGCGGCCCCTGGATCGGACGCATCCTGGTGACGACCTTCGACAATCCGTGGATGGCGCTCGTCCGCTTCAGCGTGGGCGATCTCGTTCGGCTGTCCCCTGATCCATGTCCCTGCGGACGGCGCGAAGGGCTGACTCTGGCGGCGAGCGAAGGCCGCGCGAAGGATGTGACGCTGACCACGGACGGGCGCGCGGTGACGGTGAATCAAGTGGACAAAGCGCTGAGCGGGTTGGATGGGCTTTTTGCCTACCGAGTGGAGCAAACCGGCGCGGATTCCTATCACTGTCGGCTCGTCGGCGAAACGGGCGCGGAGGCCGGCCTCGCCGATGCGGCGGTAGACATCCTGCGCAACCTCTTCGGCGCCGCGGCGAAGGTCGCGGTGGAATGCGTTCCATCCATTTCCCCAGAGCCTTCGGGCAAACACCGCCTCGCCTTCCGGCGCGAGCCGGTGGACGTGGAGACGCTGTTCGTGAAGTAAGCTTTCCAGCGTGCGCGTAAAAATGGAAAATGGGAACTGAG
>JAPLSS010000234.1 GCA_026398515.1 Candidatus Sumerlaeota bacterium
CGCTGCGCCGGCGCTGCGCCGAGTTGCGCGATCAATACGGCGGGCCGTACGTTCCGGGGACCGAGAAGCCGTCAAGGCGCCGGGCCGCCGCGAAGGACCTGGGGTGAAGCCGGGCGAGGCGCCGCCACCCGCGCCCGCCGCCCTCGGGCGGATTGATTTGGACGCATTCTCCCCAAGCTACGGCCAATACCGCTTGCTTAACTTGACTTCTCACCAAACGGGCGGTTTCCGAGAGCGCCCCGCCCGATCTCCGTCCGTCCTGTCCATCCTGTCCGCCCTGTTCATCCTGTCCGACCGGGGAGCGCCGGCGAGGCCGTCGGCGATTCGGGTCCCGAAAGTCCCCCAATTCTTCTGGCAATCCTTTTCTCGATCTTTACAATGACCCTGCCTATCGCCGGCTGTTGCGTGGAGTCGCTGCTTCAAGGTCTCAAGATTGATTCCGGGAAGGAGAGTGCATTGTGATCGCGGTTCGATGGATCAGAAGGGTGGCCACGGCTGGTTTTCTGGGCGCCGTCTTGTGCGTCATCGGCGCGCCGCTCGCGAAAAAGCCGGAGGGGGCGCGACCGCTTGCGCGGCCCCCGCTGGCGCCGGGCCAAAAGGCGCCGCTCGGGCCGGGCGGGAAGGCCCCGCTGCCGGCGGGCGAACGGAAGCTGCCGCGCCCGGAGAACTTCCGACCCGAGGAAGACGAGCATCCCGCGCCGGAAGAGGCCAAAGCGCGGGCAGCCGCGGCGAAGGGCAAGCCGTTCTCGATCCGCGTCTTTTTCGGCGCGACGGAGAAGGCCCGCGACGACTGGAGCGGCGGCTATGAAACCGAATCCGTCGCCATCGAGAACGCCTGGCCGTACGGCCTGATGCCCGAGGGCGCCATGCAGGGCAAGGCGGCCTGGAAGGTCGACGCCTCGAAGAAGCCGGCGTTCTTCAGCGCGGTGGACATGCAATGCCCGGCGCTGGAGTTGCAGGGCCGCGCCCAGGAAGGCGGAATCCTGCGCTTCACGACCAAGCAGGGGAACTTCGAGGTCGAGCCGCTGAAAGTCGGCTTCGGCCAGTCGGCGCAGTTCCTCGAAGGCGAGGTCCGCGTCGAAGGCATGCCGTATTCGGACGACCTGGGAGACGAGTTCTCGGAATCCGACAATCCCGCGATCGCCGTCAGCCCCAAGGGGGCGGCCTATGCGGCGTGGATGGCGTGGGTGGGCGATCGCGACGAGATCCGCCTGGCTCTGTACAACAACGAGCGGCGGGACTGGAACACCTTCTCCCGCGCGCCGAACACCTCGGGCGACGTCTGGATGCCGCGCCTGGCGTTCGACGGCGAGGAGAAACTGTGGCTGGTGTGGTGCCAGCAGGTCCAGCGCAACTTCGATCTCTACGCGCGGAGTTTCGACGGGAAGGAATGGGGCAAGGAATATCGCCTGACCGACCAGCCGACTCCCGACATCAATCCCTCGGTCGCCGCCGACGGCCAGGGCGGCTTCTACGTCGCGTGGCAGGCGTTCCGCCGCCCGATGAGCGACGTTTATCTGATCCACTTCGACGGCAAGGAGTTCGGCAAGCCCGTTCAGGTTTCCGACAACGACGCCAACGAGTGGTATCCGAACGTCGCGGCGGACAAGAACGGCGCGGCCTGGGTCGGCTACGACAGCTATCGCAACGGCAGTTACAACGTCTATTTGCGCAAGGTCGAAGGCGGCAAGGCGGGGGAAGAACTGACGGTCGCCGACTCGCCGTTCTACGAAACCGACGCCTCGGTCCTCTGCGCGCCGGATGGACGCGTCTACGTCGCCTACGAGCAGGGGCCGATCAACTGGACGAAGCCGCAAGGGAGGACCGCGCCCGTCAAATATGGCACGGGCATTCAATCCCCGCGCGACTGCATGATCCGCTGCCTGGAGGACGGCCAATGGAAAATGCCGTCCGTCGAGGTGAAGACCTGCCTGGGCCCCGTGCCGATTTCGCTGCAGCGGCCGCGGCTGGCGATGGACGGGCAGGGGCGGCTGTGGGTGCGGTTCCGCCACCGGGTGGACTCGCGGCCCGCGCAACCCGGGCCGCGGGCCAAGAGCCGTTCGTGCTGGGAAGAGTGCGCCACCTACTGGAAGGGCGACGGCTGGGCCGAGGCCATCCCGCTGACCCATTCCTACGGGCGCATCAGCATGTTCGGCGACACGGCCGCGGGCCAGAACGGGATTTGGACGATCTGGCCGACGGACAACCGCCTGATCCTGGTCAACCCGCACGTCCCGATGCACCAGCACGTCTGGGCCGGCCAACTCGAAGCCCAGGGCGACGACGCCCCCGTGCAACTCGTGCCGGCGAGGGCCCCGGAGATTGCCCCGGAAGTGAAACTGTGGAACCAGGACAAGGAGAATCAGGATATCGCGGCCATCCGCGGCTATACGACGCAGATCAACGGGGCCGAGCATAAGATCTACCGCGGCGACCTGCATCGCCACACCGAGCTATCGTGGGACGGCGGCGGCGTGGGCGACGGGTCGATCCTCGAGTTCTATCGCTACATGCTCGACAGCGTGGACATGGACTTCGGCGCCATCACCGACCACCAGGGGGGCGGCGAACGCCCTTACAACTGGTGGATGACCCAGAAGACCGCCGACCTCTATCACACCCCGCGCGAGTTCATCCCGCTCTACGGCTACGAGCGCTCGGCGACCTATCCCAACGGCCACCGCAATGTCTTCCACACGGAGCGCGGAATTCCGGTCACCCAGTTCTTCACCAATCCCACGTTCAATGGAGAGCGGCCCGGCATCGGGTCGGGCGACCTGTTGGCGGACGACACGAAGCTCCTCTACAAGGACGTGCATGACACCAACGGCATTGCGATCTCCCATACCTCGGCCACGCGCATGGGCACGGATTGGCGCGACAACGATCCCGAGGTCGAGCCGGTGGTCGAGATCTTCCAGGGCTGCCGGACCAGCTACGAATACGAGGGCGCGCCGCGCGCCGACAAGCCGCCGAAACAGGGCGAAGCGTCGCGCTCCGGCTATCAGCCGCTGGGCTTCGTCTGGAACGCCTGGGCCAAGGGCTACCGCCTGGGCGTCATCACGTCCAGCGACCACGGCTCGACCCACATGTCGTATGCGATGGTCTACAGCCCCGCCGACTCGCGCGAAGGGATCGTGGATTCCATCCGGAAGCGCCAAACCTACGGCGCCACGGCGAACATCATCCTCGACGTGCGTTCGCAGGGCGGCTTTATGGGCAGCGACTACCAGAGCGCCGAGCCGCCGACGTTCCAGGTCAAGGCCATCGGCACGTCGAACATCGCGCAGGTGGACATCATCAAGGACGCGACCTTCGCCTACCAGGCGCAGCCCAACGAGCGGCAGATCGACTTTTCGTACACCGACAGCGATTTCGGCCCCGGCGCGCACTACTATTACGTGCGCCTGATCCAGGACGACAAGGAGATGGCCTGGGGCAGCCCGACTTGGGTGACGAAGAAGTAGAGGGGTTCGTGACGTTGCGGACGACTGCGTGGTCCGTGCTGCGGCGCCCGTCGAACGAGTCGGACCTGTCGGACGGGTCGGACTTGTCTGACGGGGGCCATGGCGCAGCACCTCATGGCGCCTCGCGGCATTCGGAAGCACATGGGAACCGGGAGTATGGAGTCCCGCCTTTAGGCGGAATCTCACGTTCCTCGCCTTAGTTCGATTTGGACTATTCCGCCTAAAGGCGGGACTCCCTACACTCTCTTTCGGGAGAGGCCGCTTCCCCGGATTCCCTTGGCGCGATCATGCCCATCCCGCGCTCTATCTCCACGCTCCTGCGCCGCCGCGCTTTCCGGATTGGCGCGGCGGCGTTCCTGTTGGCCGCGGCGTTCCTCCTTGGCGCCGTCGCGCTTCCTTCGGTCTCGCTGCGCCTGTTTCGGAGCGATGCAAGAGAACGAATCGACCTGGACAACCTGCCTTCGCTCATCGAACGACGCCAGCGGCTCAGCGAGATTCGCGACTTCCTCGATCAGCGGATCCGCGGCGGGACGCGCCAGAGCGAGATTCACGCGCTCAAAGGCCGCCTGATCGGAGTGGAGGACGGCCCCGACGCCGCCATCCGCTATTTCGTCGATTTAATGAAAACGGATTCGTTCAGCCAGCAGCCGGCGCCGCTGGCCGAATTCGCCCGCGCGCTGGCCGACTCGAAGCGCTGGAACGACTTCTTCGCGCTCTGCACGGCGCTGCACGACTACGGCGAGGACGACCGGATCGCCGCGTTGATGGACGAATTGAAGAAAAGCGGCGCCAAGACGTCGGCGGCGCAAGCGCCGCCTGCTTGGTCGGCGGCGCAAGCGCCGCCTGCTTGGCCGGAGGCGCTGCAGACCGAGGCGGGCCTTCGCTTCCAGGCCTACACGGCGTGGATGAAGACCCGCGGCCTGCCGCTGACGATCGACTCGGAGGACTCCGCCTCGTTCCTGCGCCTATGGTCGCTGGAGAAGCAACTGCGCTTGGCGCCGCTGAGCCTTTCCGCCGCCGACGCGGGGCAATTGGCCGCCAAGCGCCCCGGCGACCTGCACGCGCTCTACCTGAAGACCTACGCCGCGGCGCTGGAGCGCCCCCAGCCGGGCGAGACGATTCCGCCCGCCGCGCCTCTCGGCGCCGCCGCTGATCGAGGCTTGCGCCTTCTCCCGCGACGGCAAGGCGCTCACGGACGGCATCCTTCTGGACGATGGAGTCTGGGCCGCCGCGTTCCCGCGCCCCCGCCCGGAGAAGGCGTGGCTGGTGGCCATCGGCGTGCCGGCGCTGTGCGTCTATCCTTTGGCATTCGTGGAACTCGACGACGAACTCTCCATTCATTACTTGCACCATCCCCGGCCGTTCCCGGTTCTCCTGCGCCGCCGCGACGGAAGGCCGTTCCAGCGCATCCGTTTCGGGTCTGTAAACAGTCTGTTCGACGAGGACTTGGATCTGACCCGCGACATCTGGCTTCAGGGCGTGTATGGCTACGACACGGGGGTGGAAGGGAAGGCGCCGGAGCGATGAAAAAGGGGGCAGCAGCTCATGGCGCCATGGGGCGCCCGAGTAGGTCCTCCCTGCGCTCTGGTGAGCGGAGTCGAACTACGGGGTGGACTGAATGCCGGTCTGCGCCACCCAAGCCGGCCTCGGACGCAGTTCCCGAGCGGAGCCGAGGGGCAAGACTGGCCTACTTTGGCCCGCGGGGGGGCGGCGCGGGGAGCCAGATCTCGAACATCGCGCCGCGGCCGGGCTCGCTCTGCACCCGAATCGTCCCGCCGTGGTCCTTGACGATTCCGTAGACCATCGACAGGCCCATGCCCGTTCCCTGGCCCGCGGTCTTGGTGGTAAAGAACGGTTCGAAGATCCGCTCCTGGATTTCCTTCGGAATGCCGCAGCCGGTGTCTTTCACCGCCACGCGGACGAACGGCCTCCCGTCCGAATCGCCCACGCCCTCGCGCAGACGTTCCGCCTCGGCGACCCGTTCCGTCTCGAAGCTCAGAATGCCGCCCTTGGGCATGGCGTCGCGCGCATTGATCGCCAGATTCAGGATCGTTTGTTGAATCTGCGCCGGGTCGCCCTGAACGAAGGGCGGATCGGCCCGCAGGTGTTTTCGGATGACGATGCTTTTGGGGATCGTGCGTTCGAGCAGGTCGATGACCTCGTCGATCGTGCGGTGCAGATGCACCCGAACATCCTGCCGTTTCGCGCCGCGGGAGAAGCCGAGCAGCTTCTGCGTCAGGACCATCGCGCGGCGCGCCGCCGTCTCGATGATATCCGCCGCCTTGAACACGCGGTTGTCGTCCGACGCGGCCTCTTTCAGCAGGTTCGCGTAGCCGAGAATGCCGGTCAGCAGGTTGTTGAAATCGTGGGCGACTCCGCCGGCCAGCTGGCCGATGGCCTCCATCTTGGCCGCCTGCCTCAACTGCGATTCCAGCGCGGTCTCCTGCGTCACGTCGCGCATCACGACCACGTAGTTGATGACCTGGCCCGCGGCGTCGCGCACCGGCGAAATGGAGGTCTCGGCGTCGAACGGCGCTCCGTTCTTTCGATGCAGCGACAGGCGGCCCTTCCACGTTTCGCCGTGGGCGAGCTGGCGCTTCAGCAAGCCGTTGAAATGGCCGCATTCCGAGCCGTTGCGCATGACCTGGCTCAACGGCCGCCCCAGCGCCTCGTCCTGCGCGTTTCCCGTGATCCGGGCGAAACTCGGATTCACATACAGCGCGTTCCACTCCGTATCGGTGATGACGATGGCTTCGTCGGCCTGCTCCACTGCGCGCGCCAGCCGCGCGCGCTCTTGTTCGCGTTGATGGCGCTCCGAGGCGTCGCGCGCCACCACGAAGGTCAACGGCTCGCCTTGCGTGGCGATTCGGCAGACGGACAAGTCCACGGGAATCGCCCGGCCGTCGCTCGCGCGCAGGCAGCAATCGCGCACGCGTTGCAGGCCGTTAGCGCGCAAGAACGCCGCATACAGACTCTCCATGCCGCCGCAGTTATCGCAGGCCGAGAACAGATCCGTCGGTGTCAGGTCGAGCAGATCGTCCTTTCCCAAGCCGGTCAGGCGTTCGGCGGCGGGATTGGCGTCAAGCAGACGGCGCTCCTCGGCATGAAACACAAACAAGGCGTCGTTGGATTCCTCGAACAGGGCGCTGAAGATCAGTTCCTGGCGCTGCGCATCCATGAGAACCGTCCTATTCGTGCCCTTGGCGTTTCATCCTGCGCAGCCAGGAATTCGGGTCGACCAACGCGCAGGCCGGCGGCGCTTGCGCCGCCCGCGGGGCTGGAAAGCCTGCGCCGCTATTCGACGAGCGCGCTTCTATCCTCTCGCCGATTGCGAAAATGAAGATCACCCCTTCGGCGCGTTCACCCCCCGCGGGCGCAAAACGCCTCTACGTATTGCATCGGCGCCGCAAGTCGAAGGCTTGAGGGGTTATGCGAGAAAAAACGCAGACACGGAGAGGGGAGGCACGGAGAGTAAAGACACGGAGAAGGGAGACGTGGCGAATCTGTCTTCGGGAACTCAGAGCAATTTTCTCTCCAATGTGTCCGGCCGGGGCTGGGGGTTGAACTCGCGCCGCAAAGCCAGGCTTTTCGGCGGGCAGTCGACCGATTCCAGGAATTCCAGGTATCGCTGGTGCAAGTCCCGCGCGACGCTCAAGCGCTGCTTGAGCACGTTGCGTTTCTCGTCGGGATCGTTCTTCAGATCATACAGCTCGCTGCGCCACTCGTCGCCGCCGTAGACATACAGCCAATCCTTCGTCCGATAGCAGGTCGGCGAACGGACCTCCTCGTCCTGCACGTAGTTCGTGCCGCTGACGGCGAAATCGCGCAGGCGCTTCTTCTCGCCGCGGAGGACCGGCAAGAGCGATTCGCCCTGCACGCGCCGCGGGATGGGGACCCGGGCCAGATCGAGGATCGTCGGCATGAGGTCGGCCGGCTGGCAGAACGTGTCGAAGCGCTTGCCTTTCTTCAGCCCGGGGATGCGCAGCAGGAGCGGCGGGTGCGCGATCGTCGCATACAACGGCCAGCGCTTGCACACTCCGCCCTCGCGCCGCAGCTGCATCTTGCCGATCAGCCCGTGCTCGCCGTGGTAGAACCCGTGGTCGCTGGTCATGATCAACGCCGTATTGTCCTTCAGCCCCATGTTTTCGATGCCGTCGAGGAGCCAGCCGATCCAGCGGTCGACCATCGTCAGTTTGCCGGCGTACATGCAGCGCATGTGTTCGATCTCGCGCTTCGAGGCGTAGGCCGACGGCTCGTAGGCCGGCTCTATCAGCTCGTCGCCCTTGTAGCCGGGGTCGTACAGATCGATGTAGTAGCGCGGCTCGTCCCAGGGCTCGTGCGGGTCGAACGTGTCGATCCAGAGGAAGAACGGCTTCTTGTCGGCGCGATGCTCTTCGAGCCAGCGATGGGCGGCGCGCATGGTGCGGGGCGCGCTGCGGTCCTCTTCGCCCGCCCAGCCCATGGCGTTGCGGACGATCCGCGTGATGTAGTTCTCGGGGTAGCGCAGTTTCCGCGCGTCGGCCGGGAGTTTCACCTTTTCGGGCGTCTCTTCGAATCGCGACGACTGCCTGGTGACGATCTCCTTGTGGTCGAAGCCGAACAGATACTGCTGGCTGTTGTTCGTATCGCCGATGTAGGCGGTCCGATAGCCGCGCCTGGCGATGGTCTCGGCCAGCAGGACTTCCTCCGTGGGGCGCGGCGCCTGCCAGTTGGCGTAGGGGAACGTCCAGCGGCCCGAATGCGTGTCCTTGCGCATCGGCCCGGTGGGGAAGCTGCCCGTGTAGAATCGGGTCATCACGGCCGATTCCCTGGCCAGCGCGTCGAGGTTCGGCGTCTGAACCCAGGGCGACCCATAGCAGCCCAGGTAGTCGCTGCGCACCGTGTCGGAAATCAGCAGGATCACGTTCATCGACTGTTGCCTCTCATAGATGAGGGATGAATGGCGAGGAAAAAAACCGAGGCGCCGTTCCCCGGCGCGGCGACGTCCTGTTCCGACGGGAATGGCAAGTGGCGCGAGCGCGGCAAGGAATCCGTTCAGCATCCCATCGGCCCAGCGGAACAGCCCCTGCCCCTGGATGAGCGGCGTGAACCTCAGAGCGAGGACCGCCGCAAAGCTGCCCAACCTTGCGACGCCCCAAACGAACTTCTTGCGGTTCACAATCAGACCCGATCGGCCGCAACCGTGCGGGCGCGCAGGCGGCGCTCATAGAGGATGCCACGCACCATCTTCAGGACGATGACCAGGCTGAGCGCGCAGGCGGACCCGAGCATCAGCCAGCCGGCGAGGTTGTTCCAGACCGTCTCCATCCGCAGCGCATGCTGAATCGCCGCAGACTGACCGGCAAGCCACTCGCTGAATTCTGTTTTGTGGAGCAGCATCCAGTCGCGCAACTGAGGCAGCGACAGCGTTCCCTTCCCCATCTGAGCCTCGATGAACGGCCGCGCCGCGTCCTCATATTGATAGCGGAACACCGAGGCGACGTGCTTAAAGACAACCGAGACCCCCGCCAGGAGCATCGTAATCGCGAAATACAGACGAATCACGATGCCCTTGACGTATTTCGTGGCCAGCGTCCCGAACTGGGCGCCCACCGCCGCCCCGGCGAGCATGAGAATCGCGGCGACGATTTCCACTTTGCCTTTGAGCGCATAGGTGAACGCCCCGTAGGCGCCCGACACCATTACTTCGAAGAGATCGGTCCCCACGGCGACCGTCGTCGGGCAGCCAATGATGTAGATCAGGGACGGCATGCGGATGAACCCGCCGCCCACCCCGAGAAACCCCGCGATGAAGCCGGTGGCGAACGCCACGGCGCCGACGATCCATATCGAGATCCGCACGCCGGAGACCCGCAGGTCCGCCATCGGGGGCAGACAGATCGACTGAAGCCGTTTCGCCAGGCGGCTGGTCGCGGCGTCGTCCACCGTCTCTCCGTTGCGAATCCGGCGGCGCAGCTTCACATACTCATAGATCATGTACGATCCCAGCCCGAACAGCAGCGCCATGTACACAATGCGCACAACCGGACCGCACCGGCCGATCGCCTCCAGCCAGACGATGAGCCGGGCGCCGAGTTCGATGCCCGCCGCGGTGAAGATCACCATCATCAAGCCCAGCTTCATGTCGACGTTCCCGAGCTTGCGGTGTTTGATCGTGGCCACCACGGACTTGCCCGCCATGTGCGCCATGTCGGTGCCGATGGCGTAGGCCATGGGAAAGCCGAACACGTTGAGGGCCGGCGTGACCATGAACGCCCCGCCGACCCCGAAAAAACCGCCGATGACCCCCACGGTCAGGCCGATAAGCACGAGCTTCCAGGCCATGATCTCGACCCCGGCGATGGGCAGATGCACAATCATCCAATCCATACGACTTCCCTTTCATGCGCGCTGAGCGACGGAGCGCTCAGGGCTCGATGTCGATCTTGCCATACCGGATGCCGAGCGCCCAGAAAATGAACTCGATCAATCCGCCAACGACCAGCCCGAGGCCGCTCATCGTCGTCACGGTCAGTATCGCGTACCCCAAACTGTGGTTGCTGTTCAAATGCGTCAGCCAAGCCATGACAGATTCCATGCGATCCCCTCCTGAATCGGATGTGGTACGGCACGCGTCAGCCGAGTGGTTTTCTGGATGTCAGCTGAGCAAGACAGCAATGGCCTCCTTTCCGGCAAGCTGGGGCCGCGGGGATCAGACCTCTCGCTTCTCTCGGCACACGGCGGCGACGCCGAAGCCTTCGAAGAGAAACAGGATGGAGAAGCCGTACCAAACGGTGTACAGCACATAAAACACGAGCAGGGCCGCCACGGGCAGGATCGCTTCTCGGCACGAGCAGGCCGCGATGCCCCGGAAGTTGTACGCCGGCTCCAGGATTTTGGCGGCCATGAACTTGGTGAAGTTGGCTTCCGTGGTCCGCGTCTCCTGGGTGTAGCGGCGGCTCAACCCGTCGAAAATGATCCACCAGGAGTAAATCACCTCCGGGGCGCCCCGGTAGTTCTCGGCTTTCAGTTCCTCGTCTTTGTTGTTGAAGGCCAGCTCGGCGTCGTGCAGGGCCGAATCGGCCAGCAGACCCAGGTCGCCCGTGATTCGGACCCGCCCGTCGTCGAGGACTTTGGCGCCGAGTCCGTGAAGGATCACCAAATCGGCGAGCTGCGTCTCGTCGACAAGGACGCGGGGGCGCACGCTCAGGTCGATGGTCACGCCATGGAATCCCTCGACCTTCTCCGCGCCTTCCCCGAGGTAGTTGATGGAGTTCTTCGCGAATCGATTCAGCATCCCGTCGGCCCAGCGGAACAGCCCCTGCCCCTGGAACAGCGGCGTGAAGCCAAGGAACAGGATGACCGCAAAGCTGCCCAACCCCGCGGCGCCCCAAACGAACTTCTTGCGGTCCACAATCAGACCGGACCGGCCGCCCGTGTGATTCCGGATGTCAGCCGCGCGGCTGGCGCCCACGCGTGTCACAAAGATCCACAGAATCCAGCCGGCGAAGGCGCCGATAATCACGTAGAACGCCGCGTGGCCGAAAATCTCAATCGCGCTGGCGGCGTCCGGGGACAGCGAGAGGACGCCCACATCGGCCAGTCTCTTCGGCAGGTCGCACAGTCGATTGACGAACCCGGCCAGAATGGTCAGCGCGTAAAACGCCCGGATCTGCGCGCCGAGGACCATGTTGGTGATCATGGCTCCGATCTGCACTCCGACCAGCGACCCCAGCAGCATGCCGACGCACACAGTGTAGGAGACAAACCCGTAGATCGCGTACTGGAATATGGAGGAATAGGCGGTGGTGAAGATGATCTGCAGAATATCGGTGCCCACCGTCGTGAACGTCGAAACCCCCAGCCCGTAGACGAACATCGGGAAAGTCAGGAACCCGCCGCCCACCCCCATGATCGAGGCCGCAAACCCAACCACGAAACCGCACGCGATCAGCGGGTACACCGAGATCGACCGCCCGCCGGCGACGATGCCCTGGTCGAACGCGACGCGAGGACGCAGCCGAAGCTTTTGCAGAAACTGGGCCGTGCTCGTCGTGACCTTCGCCGTGGTCTGCGACGTCGAGCGTCGCAGGCGCAGCCAGTCGCCGATGGCATAGACGCCGAGGATCCCCAGGACAACCACATAGACCGTGCTGATGACCACATCGCTGACGACCGGGCTGTGTTGGTAGATCGCGCGACTGAGGCGCCCGCCGGCGGTGACGCCGAACACGGAACCGAGAACAAACCACGCGGCCAGCCAGAAGTTCACGTTCCCCAGCCGCCGGTGAATCGTGCTGCCCATGATGGCCTTGGCGAACAGGTGGAACTGGTCGGTCCCCACCGCCATGATGCCGCGGACGCCGAGGCTCATCAGCGCCGGCGTCAAGATGTAGCCGCCGCCGGCGCCGATGACGCCCGTGATCAGCCCGGCGAGAAACCCCACGAAGATCGTTCCCAGAAACATCCGGTGGTCGATGAACGACGGCATGTACGCTTCTTTGGCGCTGCCTAGGATAGACGTGGTGTCCGGGGGGGAATCGCCGGCGGCGAGGAAGGGAAGAAGGAGGATCCCCGCGGCAAACACGACAACGACACACGCTCTTCGAAAATCCCAAACGCCCTTAGAATGGCACGGCATGACAGATCCTTTCAAGACAGCCGCAGAATCCGAACGTCTTGCGGACATCTGCGGCAAAGCAAAAAAAACGCCCCCCCCCTTGGAGATTGCACAGCCTGAAGCAATGGCGATGTGCAGGTTGACTGGCGCGCTCAAAGAATCTCCACACTCGCGCCGCCCAAACCATACGCAAAGGCGAAGCGAAAGGCAATGGCAAGCAGAAAGACGCCGGGGACCTTGGGAGGCCAGAGCGGGCGCACCCTCAGTTTCGTCCTTGAAACCGCCGGGCCAAACGGTCCACTATGCGGCGACGGTTCGAGGCGCGGGGCGAAATTCGCTGCCCGCGCGCGAGAGCCGCCGAAGGCGCCCGGGGGGTCGCGCCGGACGAGGCGCGGCGCATCGTCAAATCCGTTTCGCTGTTTGTAGATCATGCAGATCATCTGCGTATCGCGCGGGACTCTGAGCGGCGGAACGGCGCTGGCGGAGGGCCTTGCCCAGAGGCTGGGCTACGCCTGCCTCAGCCGCGAGGAGTTGATTGAGGCGGCCGTCAAGGAAGGCGTCGACATGGCCCGGCTGGAGGGCGAGTCGCTGCGGCCGCGGGTCACCAGCGAGCGGTGGATTCAGGAACGCGAGCATTATCTGGCCTTCGCGACGACCACGTTGTGCGAACGGGCGCGCAACGGTCCCCTTGTCTACCACGGGTTGACGGGCCATTTGCTGCTGACGGGCGTGGACCATGTGTTGCGCATCCGCGTCGTGGACGACGAGGAGCACCGCCTCCGCGCCATCATGCAGAGTTTGAGATTGGACCGCCGCCGGGCGCGCAATCACCTGCTTCAGGTCGAAGACGACCGCCGGCGGTGGGTGCAGGCCTTGTACGGCGTGGCCTGGGACGCCAGCTCGAATTACGACTTCATCGTCAATCTCCAGCAGGTCAACGTGGAGAACGCCGCGTCGGCCCTGGTGGAAGCGGCTCGATTGCCGGACTTCAAGCTGACCCCGTCCGCCGAGAGGGCGCTGGAGGAACTCTATCTCGCTTCGCGGGCCAGGCTGTGCCTGGCCCGCGATCCCCGAACCGCGCAGGCCCGGTTCAAGGTTCGTTGCGACCACGGCGTGGTGACGGTCGCCTATCCGCCGTGGCAGAGCCATCTGGCCGGGACGATCCCCGAGGTGTTGCGGGCGCTGGAGGGGGTGGAAGTGCGTTCGACGATGGCGGCCTCGAACATCCTGTGGATCCAAGAGGAATTCGATGCGTCCTCCGAGACGTTGGGAGAGATCCTGCAGATCGCCGGCCGATGGAACGCCAGCGTCGAACTGTTGCGCCTGATTCCGCCGGAAGACGCCGCGGGAAACGGCGCCGCCCCGCCGTCCGCGGGTTCGGGGGACACGCCGGCGATTCCCAATGGGCTGCGCGAGACACTGGGCAAGCTGAACCGCGTTGGATTGGCCGGCGGCGGCCGGACGCTGGTCGGCGAGAACCGGCGGATCGTGGAGTTCTTCTCCGCCCGGTCGGGCGATTCCCTGGTGGTCGTGGGGGATGTCTACCTGTCCGGCCCTCATGCGGCCCGGTTGCGCAAGACCCGGGAACTGCAAGCCCTCATCAGCGACACGATCCGGGCGCCGGTCGTCAGCGCCGAGGACTTGAGGCGTCGCTTCCTGTTCGGGTTTCGGGACGTGGCGCATCTGCTTCCCGCCGGGGTCCTGACGCTCCTCCTATACCTTGTCCTCTTTCATCGCCAGGCGGGAGTCCTCCATTTTGTGACGGGCGCCCGAGGCCCGTTCGACCGCAGCTGGCTCAATCATTCGCTGGCGGCGTTGGTTTTGACGGCCTTCGTTCCGATCATCGCCGGCCTGTATGGCTCGTTCACCGGCAGGCTGATGAAGCTGTTCGGCATAGATTAGAGCCGCCGTCTTATGTCGCTCATCCGATGGGAGTGTTGTCGCCATGCCCGGCTCGCTTAGTGGACTGTTCGTGAATCTGACCTGGATGTCGGGGCTCGAGATGGCGCTGCTGGGCTTGATCGGCGGCGTCTTGAGCGGATTCATCGGCAGCGGCGGGGCGTTTTTCATGACGCCGGGCATGATGAACCTGGGGGTTCCCGGCGCGGTGGCGGTGGCCAGCAACGTGGCGCACAAATTCGGCAAGGCCATGGTGGGCCAGCGAAAGCATCGCGCCATGGGCAACGTGGACCGCCGCCTGGGGTTGGCGCTGGTGTTGACCGGGTTTCTCGGCGTGCGTCTGGCGGTGTACATTCAGGACTTGATTTTCAGCGGTCCGGACAGCACTCCAGCCCAAAGCCGCGCCGCCGCCTCGGATCTCTACATCAGCGTGGTGTTTATCCTCGTTCTGGGACTTCTGGGGATCGGCATCCTGGGCGATGCTCTGCGCTCGTCGCGGGACGGGGGGCCGTCGCACAAGATCGTGGACGCGTTTTCGCGCCTTCGCACGCCTCCGTTGCTCTATTTCCCGGTGGCGGATGTGCGGGTTTCTCTTTGGCTCCTTCTGATTATCGGCATGTCCATTGGCTATATGGTGGGAACCATCGGGGTGGGCGGCTTCATCGGCGTGCCGGCGATGATCTACGTGTTCGGCGTCCCGACGGCCGTGGCGACCGGCACGGAGTTGTATCTCGCCATGTTCAACGGCGCCTTCGCCACGGTTCTCTACGGCTACGAAGGGTTCGTGGACATTCGCCTGACTCTGCTCCTGTTTCTGGGGTCGTTGGTGGGAATCCACATCGGCGCCTACGGGACGATGGTGGTCCGGGAATCGCTGATCCGCCTGGTGACCGCGGTGGTCATCCTGCTGTGCGTGGTCAGCCGGGCCATCGCCGTGCCCGCGTATCTGCGTCAACTCGGCTGGATCGCCATGGGCCCGGAATGGGACGGGCCGCTGAATGCGGCCAGCCGGCTGATGCTGTTCGTCGGCGGGTTCTCCGGCGTGGGCCTTATCATGGCTAACGTCTTCAAGGCGTATGCCGTCCGCCGCCGGGTGCGGGCCATGTTGCAGGAGACGCGGGAAGGGGTCTGAGCCGCCCGCCCCATTGTCAGTCTTTCTTTTGGCTTTCGCCCGCGATTCGAGTGGGTTACAGTCCGCCTGGGTTGACAAGGCCCGGTCGGCCGAACGGGACTTTTTGCCGTCCCCGCCAATCGCGACTCAGGGCCCGGGCCGGCGGAGCGGACTTGCGCGGCGCTCCTGAACCGCGATCCTCGAGACGAGCCGTCATCGTGTTCGATTTCTTAAGCCCCGAGCTCTTCCCCATCCACCTGCTGTTTGTCTTCATCTTCGGGTCGTTGTGGGGCAGCTTTTTTGGCCTGTGCATCGCGCGCATCCCGGCGGGGCAGTCGATCGTCTCGCCCGGCTCGTACTGCTTCGCCTGCGGCGAGCCGATCGGCTGGCGCCACAACATCCCGCTAATCAGCTATTGGCAACTGCGCCGGCGCTGCTATATCTGCGGCACGGTCTTCGGCTCGCGCCATTTCTGGATCGAACTGCTGAGCGGCTTGTTGTTCGCCTGGGCGTTCTGGGCGCGGGGCTACACGCTGACTCTGTTCATTTCCTGGGTCTTTGCCGGGCTGCTGCTGGTGGCGTCGTTCACCGACATCGACCACTGGATCATCCCGGATCGCATCAGCCTGGGCGGGACGGTGATCGGCCTCGTCCTGGCGGCCATCCCGTTTCCCAACGCGCAGCGCGAATGGATGATTTTCGGCCAACCGGCCTTTTACCGCGACCATCTGATCTGGGAGGCCGGGCCGTTCAACATGTGGTTCGCGCCGTCGTGGCGGGTGGGAGTGGGAAACGCGGCGGTGGGCGCGGCGTTCGCTTACGGGTTGATGTGGGCCATCGGCAAGATCGGCTCGCTGCTGTTCCGCAAGGAGGCGATGGGCGGGGGCGACGTGAAGCTGTTCGCCTGCATCGGCGCCTTTCTCGGCGCCGTCAATTGCGTCTTCGTGCTGTTCATCTCGTCGCTGTTCGGCGTGGTGATCGGCGTGGCGCTGATCCTCATTGGACGGCTGCGGGAGCGCCGTTTGACGCGGAAGTCCGAACCGTCGCGAGCGGCGGACACCGACATCGAAACCCTGACCGCCGGCGCCATGGACTGCCTGTTCCCCGAAGACGAGTCGGCGGACCGCGCGCTTCACGCCGGCGAACGCGCCGTGTTGCTCAACGTGCTGAGCCAGACGCCGCCCAAGCGCGCCTTCCGCCACCATCTGCCGTTCGGCCCCTACCTGGCCGCGGCGGCGTACCTGGTGATGCTCTACCATCCGTGGATCACGGAATTCGTGAAGTCCTATCTCAACTTCTTCGGAGCGTAGCCGTGGCGGTGAGCGGCGCGACACGCGTGGTGGGCGTCTTCGGCTGGCCGGTGCGGCATTCGCTTTCGCCGCCCATGCACCAAGCCGCCTTCGACGCGCTGGGGCTGGACTGGGTGTACGTCCCGTTCGCCGTGGCGCCCGACCGCCTGGCGACGGCCCTGTGCGCGCTCCCCGCGCTGGGCATGGCGGGAACGAACCTGACCATCCCGCACAAGGAAGCCGCGCTCGCGCTCGTCGACGACATCGATCCCGAGGCGCGGGCCATCGGCGCGGTCAACACCATCACCGTCCTGGACGATGGGCGCCTGCACGGCATGAACACCGACGCCGACGGATTTCTCGAATCGCTGCGGCTCGATGGCGGGTTCGATCCGGCGGGCAAGGTCGTCGCGCTCGTCGGCACGGGAGGCGCGGGGCGGGCGATGGCCTTCGCCCTCGCGCGCGCCGGGGTTCGGATTTTGCGTTTGATCAACCGGACCGTGGAGAAAGCGGACCGCCTGAAGGCCGATCTGCGGGCCTACGGCGCGCGGTGTCCCATCGAGGTCGTCCAACGCGATTCCGCCGAAGAGCGCGATGTTCTCGCCCAATCGGATTTATTGGTCAACGCCACCTCGCTGGGGCTGCGGCCCGGCGACGCGCTGCCCGCCGATCCGGCGCTCCTGCCGCCGGGCGCCGCCGTGTACGACGCCGTCTATCGCCCGCTGGAAACGCCGCTCCTGCTGGCCGCCAAAGCGCGCGGCTTGGCCGCGATTCCCGGCCTGGGGATGCTGGCGCGCCAGGGCGCGCGCTCCTTCGAACGCTGGACCGCCCAGCGCCCGGACGTCGATCTCATGATCGCCGTCCTCAAGCGCGAGTTGGGATATTCGTAGCCGCCTGTAGGTTCGGAGTGCGACCCCGCGGCGCTGTTCTTTGACCCTCGCGACCCTCGCAAATCAGTTGAATTCCCGCCCCCGTAGGCCCATACTCCGGCACGATCAGAGATTGTCGCACGTATGGAACCATCATTTCCCTTCGAGGCGGCGATCATGAGCGATCCCCACACCACGCCGTCGCTGTCCGACCAAGAACGCAAAGCGCTTTTGCGCCTTGCGCGCGCCAGCCTGCGGCATTGGCTGGAACAAGGCGCCCCCCTGCCCAAGGACTCCGAAGAGGCCTTCTGCGTCGGCGAAGCGAGCCGCGCCGCCCTCAACGTCTTCGTTTCGTTGCACCGCCGGGGCGCGTTGCGCGGCTGCATCGGCACCCTGGCGGCGGACAGGCCGCTCTACCGCGCGGTGGCCTCTTGCGCGCTGAGCGCCGGGCTGCACGATCCGCGCTTCGATCCCTTGACAACGGGGGAACTGGCCGATTGCGAGATCGACATTTCGGTCCTCGGCCCCTTCACCCGGATCGAATCGGTGGACGACATCGAGGTCGGCCGCCACGGCCTTCTGGTCGAAACCGACTATCACCGCGGACTGCTTCTGCCCCAAGTGGCGACCCAATATGGATGGGACGCGACGCAATTTTTGCGTCAGACCTATGTCAAGGCCGGCCTGCCCCCACAGGTCCACGTCCGCGACGCCGCCGTTTCGACCTTCACCGCCTGGGTGTTCAGCGAGAAGGACTATCCCGAGCTGCGCGCCGAAAAGGAATTCTAATCGTCCTGCCTCTAATCGTCCTGCCTACCGCCGATCTGTGACACGAAACGGATTAAAGGCAGGACGATTCAGGGCAGGACGATGAACGGCCGCTCGATCGCCCCACTCCGCCATTGAAAATCGCCTTTCCAAGCCCCACTCTACGCGCATGAGGCGTCTTGCGCGCACCGTCTTGTTTCTCGCTGGCCCGCTTGCCTTGTCTTCATTTTCATTCGCCGAGGAAGACCCAGTGATTCCGCACATGCAAGAGCAGATCCGTCGTGTTCTCGCCGGCGCCGTGGAACGCCATGAAATCCCCGGCGCCGTGGGGCTGGTCCAGTGGCGCGGCCGGGGCGTTTTTCATGAAGCGTTCGGCCACGCCTGCCTCGAACCCGAGAAAGTGGAGATGCGGCCGGACCATGTCTTCGATCTGGCCTCGCTAACCAAAGTGGTCGCCACCGCCACCGCCATTCTCATCCTGCGCGATGAGGGGCGGCTCGATCTCGACGATCCGGTCTCGCGCCACCTCCCGGAATGGAACGTCGACGACAAACGCTCTATCACGATTCGCCAATTGCTCACGCACACCTCCGGCCTGCCCGCCTATCGCCAGTACTATAAGACAATGCAAGGCAAGGAGGCCTACCGGCGCGCCATCGCCGCGGAGAAACTGGCCCACCCGCCCGGGACCCACGCCGAATACAGCGACTTGGGCTTCATCACGCTGGGATTCGTGATCGAGCGCGTGTCGGGAAAGACGATCGGCGAATTCACGCGCGAGAGAATCTTCGCCCCGCTCGGCATGGAGCATACGCGCTACTACGGGAAGGAAAACCCGGAGGCGACGGCGCGCGTGTTCGCCGCCACCGAGTTCTGCCCGTGGCGCAAGGAGCTGGCCCTCGGCATCGTGCACGACGAAAACGCCTGGGCCATCGGCGGGGACTCCGGCCACGCGGGCCTGTTCTCCACCGCCGAGGATCTGTCACGCTTCGGCCAGATGCTTCTGCGCAAGGGGGAGTGGAACGGCGCTCAGATCCTCGCCCCCGAATCGGTCCTGGAGCTCAACGCGGCGCAAACGCCGGCGCTCGATCCCCAGCGCGGATTGGGCTGGAAGATCCGCCCGGAAATCGGATCGAAACTCGGCTTCCTGCCTGGGGCGCATTCCTTCGGCCACACGGGCTTCACCGGCGTGACGCTGTGGATCGACCCGGACAACCAGATCGTCGCCGTCTTGCTGACGAACGCCATTCACCCCAGCCGCGACAAGGCCGACACCGCCCCGGCGCGCATCGGCTTCCACAAGGCGATCGCGGACGCGGTCAACGCCTCCAAGCCGCCTCAGGTGAAAACCGGGCTGGACGTGTTGGAGGGCGAGGGATTCGAACGGCTGCGGGGAAAGCGGGTGGCGCTGACGACCAATCACAGCGCGATCAACGCGAAAGGCGAACGCCTGCTCGATCTGCTCGGAAAAAGCGGCATTCGCGTGACCGCCATCTTCGGCCCGGAACACGGTTTCCTGGGCAGTTGGATCGCCGGGGAGAAGATCGGCGATTCCGTGAGCGGCGCGATCCCCGTTTACAGCCTCTACGGCGAACGGCGCAAACCCGCGCCGGAGATGGCCGGCGACTTCGACGTGATGCTCTACGACATCCAGGACGTCGGCGTTCGCTTCTACACCTACGTCTGGACCTTGTTTTCCGTGCAACAATTCTGCGCCGAGCACGGCAGGAAACTCATCGTCCTCGACCGACCCGATCCCATCGGCGGCCACATCGTGGAAGGCCCCGTGTTGGAGGAGCGGTTCGCCTCGTTCGTCGGCCTGAAGCCCGTGCCGATTCGCTACGGCCTGACCCCGGGCGAAATGGCGCTTCTGTTCAACCAGCAGGGCTGGCTCGGCCACGGGCGGCAGGCCGAGCTTGAGGTCGTGAAGATGGAAGGCTGGCGGCGCGACATGTGGTTCGACGACGCCGGGGCGCCGTGGGTCAACCCGTCGCCGAACATCCGCACGCTGGACACGGCTGTCGTCTATCCCGGCACATGCCTCCTGGAAGGCGCGAATTGGAGCGAGGGCCGGGGCACGCTCCATCCGTTTGAACTCGTGGGCGCGCCTGATGTGGACGCGGAGACACTCAGCCGCGCGCTCAATGACCTGCGCCTGCCCGGCTGCCGATTCCTGCCCGCGCATTTCACGCCCAAGCCGATCGAGGGCCTCGTCGACAAGCCCAAGCACAACGGCGAACGATGCGGAGGCGTGTTCATCCGGGTGGACGACCGCGAAACGTTTCGCCCCGTGAAGACGGCCGTCGCGATCCTTCTAACGGCCAAGCGGCTCTTTCCCGAAACGCTGCGCTGGCGCGCGGCGTCGTTCGACCGATTGGCGGGAAGCGACAGGGTCCGCGAGCGCATCGATGCCGGCGACGATCTGGAGGAGATCGTCAATTCCTGGGAGAACGAACTCCAGGGATTCGAAGAGGCGAGAAAGGGCGTGATGCTTTACTGAACAATCGAACCACGAATGAACACGAATGGACACGAATACAAAAGCCATCGTCGTATTCGTGTTCATTCGTGTCCATTCGTGGTTTGTTGTTTGTCCCGCGGTTCATTCGGCTCGACAGGCTTCTTCCTCCACTTTCGATAGAGGAGCGCATAAATCGCGATATTCAACGCGAACACCAGCGTCCCCAAGAGCGCCCCGTTCTTCGGCGTCAGCCCGATGGGATAGAGGATGGGAAAGATATAGTGGGCCACGAAACCTTCGGTGTACGCCGCTTCGCCGCCCTGCTCGCGCAGCCAGTTCTCCAGGTACGTCAGCGGACAGATCCACTGGCCGAACTCAATCAGCCCCGCCCAGATGAACACGGGCACGTGCACCCAGACGATCCTGCGCCACCCGAAAGCGAGCAGCCCGCCGAAAATCGCGAACAGCACAAAGCAGAAGTGCAGCATGACAACCGTATCGGCGAGGCATCCGTAGAACATCGCATGGCTCCCTATCGCGCAGGGCAGTTGTCGGAGCGCGGGTCTCCGGGCCTGCAGGTGCATCTCCCGAAATCGGGAGAAGGCTGGCGTCTGCGAGTTTAGCCGCCTTCAGGCGGCTCCCCTTTGCCCCCGGCTTCAGCCGGGGGGACCGGACCTCCCGTTGCCTTGGGTAGCCGGCTTTAGCCGGGCTTCTCGATTCGGCTTTAGCCCTTGGGACAGCAGACCCGAATGGCTGAAGCCGGTTCGACAAGCCGCGCTGAAGCGCGCTATCAGACAATGGGTTTGCCGCCCTCCCCCCGGCTGAAGCCGGGGGCACAGGGGAGCCTGCTGAAGCAGGCTAAGCCCTGGCGATCGCCAACTGTCATCGCAGCGCAAGCGCAGTTCCCTGGCCTTCTTCGGAGAGGGGTGACTCGGAGAAGCGCCCTATGCCCGCTCCAATGAACCTTCTTCCGATGCTTGTCATTGCGGGCCTGGAGACCCGCGCTCCGACAACCGACCTCGCTTCCTGCGACGTGGCTAAGATCGCGTTACGAACTTAGGGGCGGCAGGGCGCAGACGACATCCAGGCGCCCGTTGGCTTCGAATCGAACCGATCGCGTTTGAAAGGGAACGAAAAACCGGTCGCCGAACGCCACGTCGCGCGCGACCTCGTCGCATGAAACGCGTCCGGCGCCCGCGGCCACCACGCCCACGTAGAACGAATCGTCGTCTTTCTCCACCGTTCCCGCTATTTCCAGTTTCTTGACGCGGAAGCGCCGCGTGGCGCGTTCGTCGATCAAACTCCATTCCGCGCCGTCGTCGCCGTAGCGGCGCAGCAGCCGCGGCGTTTGGAAAAACCGGCGGCGCACGTCGTCGAGGCTGATTCGCGAGAAGTCGAACATCTCCACGGCGAAATCCACGTCGCGCCCCATGAAACGCCCGCCCTCCGGCTGCGTGTAGCCGGCGCAGGTGAACTCCACGCGCGCCACGAAATCGGTCGGCTCCATGCACTCGATCATCAGGATGCCTTCGCCGATCGCATGCGGCGCGCCGCCGGGGACGATGAACACGTCGCCCGCGCGCACGGGGACCTTGTCGAAACACGAGAGCATGAAGTCGATGTCTTGTTCGACGATCGCCCGTCGCCATTCCCCCGGCGACGGCGGACGCTGAAAGCCCATGAGGATGTAGGGCTGTTTCACTTCGGCGCGCGTCTCTAGAATCACATAGGCTTCGGTCTTGCCCGAGCGGCTGTTCAAGCGCGCCTTGGCGAACTCGATGGTCGGGTGGCACTGCATCGGCAGACGCACCGCCGAGTCGAGCAGTTTGAGGAGAAACTGCAGCGTCGGGCCGAACGCCCGGACGTGCGCCTCGCCCAGCATTTCGTTCGGGAAGCGCGCGCACAGATCGGCGAGCAGCCTCTCCTCGCCGCTGACGTCCGCGGCGGTCAGCCCCTCGCGCTCCAGATGCTCGCGCCCTGGGTTGATTGCGCGCGTGGTCGAGGCGATCCAGTCCTCGGGAAAATGATCGTCGCGCGGCTGGGGTTTTCGTTCCAGTTCATCCAGCAGCCGCCCGCCGAAGTACCCGCGCCATACGCGCGTATGTTTCAGGAAGAGAATCGAGGGAAGGTTCATCGGCGCCGGTTATTCCCACTCCATCGCCACTTTGATCGCGTCGCGGTTCGTCCGCGCCACTTCAACGGCCTCGGGGCCGCGCGCCGCCGGAAAACGATGCGTGATCAGCCTGTCCAGGGGAATTCGATCCTCCACGGCGAGGCGCACGGCTTCGGGCCAGGCCTCGGCGCTGGCGTTGGAGCCGATCAGCTCCAGCTCATTGTGCAAGAGGTGATTCCACGGCACATCCGCCCGCGCTTGGCCGTAATCGCCCAACACGAGAATCCGGCCGCCGGGCGCCGCCGCGTCCAGACTCGCGCGCATCGCCTTGCCGGAGCCGGACGCCTCGAACACGAGCGGAAAACGGCGGCCCAGCCGATCGCAAATGGCGCGCCCCAAGTCGCCTTCGATTTCATGGTAGTTCAGGGTGGCCGCCGCGCCCAACTCGCGCGCCAAGGCCAGGCGTTTGGGCCGCCCGCCGACCAGGGAGACTTCGCCGCCGCCCGCCCCGCGAAGGAGCATGACCAGGATCAGCCCAATCGGCCAGTCGCCGATGACAAGCGCGGCGCGTTCTTCCGCGTACCGCGCCCGGCGCAGGGCGCGCACGCAAACCGCCGTCGGCTCGATCAGCGCGGCCGCGGCCGCGGAATAACCCTCCGGCAAAACCTGGACCTTCGCCGCTTCAGTGACGAGGAATTCGCCGTAGCCGCCGGGGTGCTCGAAGCCGACCTCGCCGCCCGTGGACCACACGTTCTCCGCCACGCACTTTCGTCCAAGGAGAGCGCGGTCGACCCCCTCGCCGACGGCGTCGACCCGGCCCGACCACTCGTGTCCGAGGATCGCGGGAAAGCCGATGCGCGTCGCCCCGGCGATCATCTCCAGGTCGGTGGCGCACACGCCGCAGGCCAGGGTCCTGATTCGAACCTGTCCGGGGCCGGGCTGCGGGGTCGGCCAGTCGAGCAGTTCCACTTTGCCCGGCGCGGTGTTGACGATGGCTTTCATGGATGAATCATCACCTTGTTCCGCTCCGGCGCGCCCATGATCTCCATGGCTTCATGAATGCGGGAGAGCGGAAAACGATGCGAAATGATCTTCCCCGGATCGACCAGGCCCCTCTCCATCAACCGGATGGCCTTCTGCATCGCCAGCGCCGTGGTGCCGAAGCTGGCGTCCATGCGGCCTTCGAGGAAATGGGTCAGGCCGCCGTCGAGTTCAAACGTCTCATGGGTGGTGATCCCGAAGACGTTCCACTTCGTCCCGCGCCGGCGCAGATCGACCATCAGTTTCACGGCCTGAATCGGCCCGGCGGCCTCGACGACCAAATCGGGGCCATCGGGAAGGATTTCATAGACGCGCTTCTTCGCGTTTTCGTTGACGGGATCGATCGCGTGCGTGGCGCCGAGCGCCAACGCGTTCTGGCGCGCGTAACCGCTGGGGTCGATGGCGATCAGCCGTCCCGCCCCGGCGGCGCGCGCGACCATCAGGCACAGCAGGCCGATGCCGCCCACGCCGATGACGACCACGTCGTCGCCGACGTGCATTTCGCTGTGCTCGATCACGCCCTTCCACGCGCCGGACAGCGGCTCGGTCAGCGCGCCGGCGTCGAACGACACGTTCGCCGGCTTGTGGAAGAGGGCCGCCGCGCGGGTCCGCATGTATTCGGCGAAGGCGCCCGGCCAGGTCTCCTTCGGCCCGTCCCCGCCGGTGGTGAAGGCGTGTTCGCAATAGTGCGTGTTCCCCTCGCGGCAGTTCCGGCAGAAGCCGCAATAGCCCGAGGGCTGGCAGATCACCTCGTCGCCTTCACAGACGTGGTCGACGCCCGGGCCGACGGCGGCGACCACCCCGGCGGCTTCATGGCCCGCAATGAAGGGGAACTCGACGTTGCGCCGGATGCCCTTGATCGCCTTGTAGTCGGTTGCGCACACGCCGCACGAGCGGATGCGCACGACGGCTTCGCCCATGCCGGGCTTCGGCATGGGCACGTCTTCCAGCACGAGTTGATTGAAGTCTTTGAGCACCGCGGCCAGCATGGAATTCTCTCCTGTTTGACACACTGAAGTATGGAGTCCCGCCTTCATGCGGAATGCATCGAACCGGCATGAAAGTCCCAGATAGCCATTCCGCCTGAAGGCGGGACTCCCTACCTATTGATCCGTCGGCGGGGAAATCGAATCCTCTCCCGGCGCCGTCGCGGGGAGCGTGAAGTAGAACACGCTCCCGCGCCCCGGCTGGCTTTCCACCCCGGCCTCGCCCCCCAGCTTCTCGGCGATCCGCCGCACGATGGACAGCCCCAGGCCGTGGCCCTTCGCGCCGCCCTGCTCAAGCCGGGTAAACGGATTGAACAGCCGAATCTGCTCGTCGGGCGTGAGGCCCGGGCCGTTGTCGCGCACCCAGAATCGCACGCGCCCATCGGCCTGCGGCGCCCCTCCCAGTTCCACGCGCGGCGGCTTGCCCCCGTACTTGAACGCGTTGCCCAGGTAGTTGACCCACATCTCCTCGACCCACGGCGCGTAGCCCACCGCCGCCGGCCAGGTCGGAGGCATGAGGAGGATGGGATGATGCTCCGCGATCTCGAACTGCATGCGTTTGCACACTTCCCTGACCACGGCCGCCATGTCCAGCGGCTCCAGGAACACCTGCTTCTTGCGCAGTTCGGACAGGACCAGCAGGTCTTCGATGATCGCGTTGATCTTCCGCCCGCTTTCCGCGATGATGCGAAGCAGCTCGCGCGCGTCGTCCTCGGCCAGCGCGTCGCTGCCATAGTTGCGCTCCAGCATGCGCGCCGGCCCGATGACGCTGTTCAGCGGCCCCTTCAGGTCATGGGCCACGGTATGGCTGAAGGCGTCGAGTTCCTCGTTGCGGGCCCGCAACAGAACAGTCTGCTGGCGCAGCGCGTCCTCGCTTTCCTTCAAACTTCGATACACCAAATCGTACGGGTGCCGGATGCCCACCTCGATGATCGCTTTGTAGAGCAGATAATACGACAGGAGCCGCAGCAGGTGGCCGAGCATGTTGGCGAAGCCATACACGCTGGCATAAAGGCTGAACAGGAGCTCGGAGCCGATGCTGAACACGATCGCCGCGGACAGCAGGTGGAACACCCGCGGCTCGTACGCCCGGCGCTGTCTCCAGAACAAGGCCAGCGAGGCGGCCATGACCACCGAGACGGCGTATTCGCTCGTCTTCTTGAAAGCCGTCAATCCCGTCGGCTCCACATAGCAGTGGGGGAAGATCCGCCAGGCGAAGATGGACAGCAGCAACAGCGCGGTCGCCGCCGCGAACCCCGTCAACACAACCCACGGGTTCGGGCGCCGATGCAGAAAGGCCGGGGCGGCAAGAAGCATCATGCTCTTCACGTAACGCCCGGCGATCCACAACTGAGTGGGCAGATCCGCGTCCCTGCGCGCGAACACGTTCATGCCTTTGTAGGCCAGAGCGTGAACCACATCCAGCGCCGCCACGCTCAGGAAGCCAATGCCCAGAAACAGGAGCGAGTAGTTGTCCAGGTGCTCTTGCGAATTCCACGCCACCATGAAGATGCCGCAGGCGATGACGACGCTGAACATCTCGACCAGCGTGTGGAACAGGAGGTAGTCCTTGCCGCTGACCCAGTACAGAGTCCAGCAGGCCAACGCGCCGATGGCCACGTTGGCGGCCAGAACCACGCGAACCGATGGCCGTCGATCCCGATCCATGAAAGCGTCCTGCGAGAAAGGAGACACGCGTTGCTTTTCCCCAGTTCTTCCTCTCTTTTCGCGAGAAACTCAACGGCAAAAATCGGCGGAAGAGAACCAGGCGAACCGGGGCCCATCCGAGAGCTGTCATTATGACGAAGGCGCGTTTTGTGGCGTAGGCTTTCTAGTTTGCGCAGCTCCGAATTCGGGATCGGGCAACGCGCAGGCTGGAAAGCCTACGCCACAAAACGCGCCCGACCCTTCGGAAGCGGGGGCCGACTCATCATGGCGAAGACGCCGCCCGGTCGTACTTCCCGGTTTCCGCGAGGAGACGAAACGCCGCGGTCATGCTGTCGCGCCAGAAATCCACCGCCGCCAGTTCCGCTTGCTGCCACTCGCCGCGGGTCTGCAGGAACTCCTGGTAGTCGATCTGGCCCGCGCCGAACAACTCCTCGGCGTCTTTCGTCAGGCGGGCGCGGCTTTCCACGATCGGCTGCGAGAATCGCCGGTAGCGCTCGCGGGCGAACCGATAGGACTCCCAGGCGTCCGACAGGCGGGAAAGCGCTTCGCGCCGGGCTTTCTCTTCGTCGGTCTGCGCCGCCAGCAATTCCGCCTTGGCCTTCCGGACGCCGCCGAGGTTCCAGTTGAACAGCGGAATGGGCACGGTGAATCCGTAATTGTGGGTAGTTTTGCCGAGCGCCGAGGGATCCTTCCTGTTCGCCGCGGAGGCCTCCGCGTCCGCCAGGGGGATCATCTTCCGCCGTTCCAGTTGCAGACTTGCTTCGGCCGCCTGGCGCGCCGCTCTTGCCTTGGCGTAAGCAGGGTCGAACTCCAACGCCAGGGCCGCCAGCGGCGCCGGCAGCGAGGCGCTTGTGTCCTCGTCCGCGACCGGGATCGTCCAGTTGACGTCCGATTCCCGAATGCGAATCCGAAGCGGATGGTCGGCCCCCAGCGCGAACGCGAAGGCCAAGCTTTGGATGCGCTCCTCGTTTTGCGCGTCGAACAGCTCCGCCTCCGCCTGGGCGGTTTCGGTCTTCGCCAAATTCAGGTCATGGCCGGACGCCGAGCCGATCCGGAAGGTCTCGTCGGCCAGCCGCAGCGATTCCTGGGCATTAGCGAGCAATCCCTCGGAAATGCGGATTTTGCGCGCCGCGGCGGCCAGGTTGCAGTACGCCGCGCCGACCTCGAGGATCAAGTCGCGTTGTTCGGCGCGCACGCCTTGCTCTTCGACGCGCAGGGCGGCCCGGGCGGCGGCCACTTCGCGGTCGCGCGTCCACCAGAAGAAGACCGGATACGACAGGCCCTTGGTTTTCGACATCAGGCTCTCGCCCGTGGCGGGGTCCTTCAGACCGACGTCCTCCCAGGTGGCTTCGAACGTCGGGTTGGGCAGTTCGCGCGCCGTGGTCAACTCGGCCCGCGCCACGGCGATCTTTGCTTTCCAGGTTTCGGTTTGCACGTCGCTGCGCAGCGCCAGGGCCAGGCATTCCTCAAGCGACAGCGGATGATCCACCGCCGCGTCCGAAAGGGGCGACCAGCGCGGCGGCTTCGGCGTGGCGCAGCCGAGGGCGAGCAAGGCGACGAGGAGAAGCGCGCATACGGACGGACGCAGGGCCCTTCGGTCCACCGCAAGATAACAAGGCCAGGAGTATGGAGTCCCGCCTTTAGGCGGAATGCTTGAACCTGAAACCCAGACCGTGAAAGGGCATTCCGCCTGAAGGCGGGACTCCATACTTCCGGTTTCGGCGCTTCGGGGGCCTATGTCGCCGGCGTGATGAAGCCACAGTCTCGATGGCATGATCATGGTCCGTCCCGTTGGCTTCGTTGGCGGTTGCTATTGCTTGACGTGAAACACGCGCCGCGGCTCGCCGAGAAGGATGTGCGCCACGGGCACGATCAACAGCGTGAAAATGGTCCCGACGGTCAGGCCGCCGATGGCGGCGATGGCCAGCGGCCTCTGCAATTCCGCGCCCGCGCCCAGGTTCAGCGCCAACGGCAGCATGGCGATGATCGCCGCCAGCGAGGTCATCAGGATCGGCCGCAGGCGAATGCGCCCGGCCCGCGCCAGCGCGTCGGCCAGCGTCGGCGCGCCCTGCTCGCGCAACTGCGCCGTGTATTCGATGAAGATGATGCCGTTCTTGACCACCAGCCCGACCAGCATCACCAAGCCCATGAACGATGAGATGTTCAGCGACGTGCCCGTCAGCCGCAACGCCAGCAGCGCCCCGATCTGCGAGGCCGGCAGGGTGAGGAAAATGACGAACGGCAGCCGGTACGAGCGGAACTGGATGACCAGCAGGAGAAAGACCAACGCGCACGCCAGGGCCAGCACCACCAGCAGATTCTCGAACGCCCGCTTCTGGCTTTCGATCTGCCCGCCCAATTCGATGCGCACATCGGCGGGATGTTTGATCTGGCCGAGCATCTGGCGCACCATGCGCGCCGCCGTGCCCAAGTCGATGCCCTCGAAATTCGCCGCGACCGACACCAACGGCTGCTGGTTTTCGCGCGCCAGCTCGTTGGTGGCGATCCGCTCTTCGGCCCGGCTGACCAGCGAGGCGGGGATCGTGTGGCCCGCCCCATCGTCGATGGGGAGATTGGACAACCATTGCGGGTCGCGCCGCACGGCGTCGGGATAGCGCAGCCAGACCGGCGCCAGTTGTTCGCCCTGGCGCAGTTCCGTGGTCTTGACGCCGTACAGGGCTTCCTTCAATTGGCGCTCCACGTCGGCGCTGGTCAGCCCGGCGCGGCTTGCCGCATCGGTGTCGACATGGTAGATAATCTCTGGATTGCCGAATGCTACGGCGGCCTTGACATCGACAATGCCGCGCATGGCTTCCATTTTCTTGGCGATCTCCGTGGCCAAGTCTTGCAGCACGTGATAGTCGCTCCCGAACACCTTGATCTCCAGCGGCGCGGGGGCGCCGGAGAGGTCGTTGAGGGTATCCTGCAGGACCTGCACGAACTCGACGTCGATCTGCGGGACCTCTTTGGCGATGCGTTCGCGCAACCCCTCGACGATGTCGGAGCTGGCGCGCGCGCGTTCCTGGAGCGGCTTCAGCGATACGAGGAAATCGCCGGTGAACTGCTCGGTGGCGAAAAAGCCCAGTTCCATGCCGGTGCGGCGCGAGAACGAGGCGATCTCCGGCGTGTCCAGCAGGATCTTCTCGATCTTTCGGCAGTTCTTGTCGGTCTCCGACAGCGACGTGCCGACGGGCATGTTGTAGTCGAGCACGAACGCCCCCTCGTCCATCGTCGGCAGGAAGCCGGTGGTCTGACGCAAGGCGAAAACGCCGCCGAGGCCGAGGACCAGGACCAGAATCAACGCGCTCCATCCCGGATGGCGCAGGCACAGACGGGCCAGCCGCTCATAGGCGTCGGCCAGCGCCACCATCCAGCCGCGCGTGGTGGATTCGCCCGCGCGCGGCCCCAACGGCCCGGCGGCCATCAGCGGCGTTT
>JAPLSS010000290.1 GCA_026398515.1 Candidatus Sumerlaeota bacterium
CGGCCTCATCGAAACCTGTTAAGGGGGTAGGTCGGCACTACAGGCCATTCCCGGAAGACCGGCGCTGAGAACACAACACTTACGCCCCAGAACCTGCCGAATTCTCTGGAAAACGCCCGCGAATCGCGAAGGATGGGCTAGAAAAACTGAGGAAGGTCCTGGAAAAGAGACCATTGACACACCGACCCGCCCTTCGTACGCTATTCGACTGGCGCGAAGGCAGTGACACGCGTTCCGCCGCCTGTGGCGGCCGGATGCGTCGGGGCGATGGACCCGGTGAGCCAGTTCGGCGCGGGTCGCCGCCCAAGTTGAAGATTCTCAGCGCTCTGCGCCTGAGAACCCCGCCTCCGCGACAGGGGGTCGCATACCAGACGTGAAGAACGACGGACGGGGGAAACGCCCGCTGAGCGTCAGCGGCGAGCGCGTCGCCAGCCACGACAGGCATCTGCCGGTGTGGATGTACCTGTTGTACGTGGCTTTGGGCGCGTGGGCCATTTGGGGACTGGCCAGAGTGTTCTCGCTGTTCTGAGACGCGGGCGGCACATGAGATTTCGACGAAAAAAGGCCCCGGATTTCGGGGCCTTTTTTCGTGGGGCGGGGATGGCGTGGGCAGCCTTGCCCGCGCGTCGCTCGATGTCGCGAACGGTTTGCGGACAAGGCGGTCCACGCCGCCTTCACCAATCCAGCCGGCTCTTGAGATTCCGAAAAAACGCATGGCGGTCGAAGAAGATCAGGCGCGAGGGCTTGGCGGCCTTGCTGATGGAGATCTCGTCGCCCACCCGGATGGGGATTTTGTCGCGTCCGTCGTGGGCGACGAACAGGTCGCTCTCGCGGGTGGCTTCGTTGACGCGCAGGCGAACGCGGGCGGTGTCCGGCAGGACCAGCGGGCGGCTGGCGAACCGGTGCTCGTTGATGCCGTTGACCAGGATGCACGAGACCTGCGGGGCGACAATCGGGCTGCCGGTGGACAGGAGATAGCTCGTTGAGCCCGTCGGCGTCCCGACAATCACGCCGTCGCCGCGAATGGTGTGGATCAGGTCGTCGTCGACGATCAGATCGACGCTGATCATGTGGGTCGTGCCTTTGACAACGACCTCGTTGACGAATTCGCGCCGCAACGCCTTGAAGCGGGAAACCAGCAGGATTCTCTCTTCCACCAGGTAGTCGCCGGCAAGCAGCCGACGGAAGAACGTTTCGGTTTCCTCTTCGCCGCCGGCGGCCAGAAAGCCGATCGCGCCAAAATTGATCGACAACGTCGGGGTGTGCGGATACATCTCCAGCGCCTTGAGCAGCGTGCCGTCGCCCCCCAGGGCCAGCACCACGTCGGGCACGGGCGAGACGCGCTTTTCCCCCAGTCGGACGACCCGGACTCCGGCCTGCCGGAACAGGTCGCGATGCGCCTCAAAGGTCGCGGCGGCTTTCGCGTCGCGGCACAGCACGCCCACGCGTTTCAGTGCGAGCATAGCGGCCTCTCTTTCATTAACTCCTCGATTCATCGAGGGGACCGGATGCCGCCGGTCGTTGCTCGGGAACCGTTTCAACGGTTTCCGATCCTTGGCAGGCAGCCGGGGCCAGCGAAAAAACCGTTGAAACGGTTCCGGCGGCAAAGTGGCATTGCGAACCCCGCGATGAATCGCGGGGCCAATGAAAAGGCTGCGCCGCTTACCCTTTCCCCACAGGCTTCCTTCCAATGAACAGCGTATTGTGCGCGAGAATATGCGCCGAATCGAGATTGAAAATCCAGCGATCCAAGTATTTGACCCAAAAGAAAAGCGACCAAAACGCCAGTTGGGCCGCCTTGGTGATCGTGCGTTTGCCGAACGGCAGAAAGACCGGGAAGTAGGTGAGGATATACGTCTCGATCCATTTCAGCAGGCCGTAGTGCGGGCCGACGTTCACCCCCGTCCAAATCGGCTCGAAGTCGCGAAAGACCAGCCGGATCGTGTCGTAGGAGAAGCGGTGATAGTCGCGCGGATGGCCGTGATAGGGATGAAGGAACGGGTGAATGGTGAAGACCTGGCCGCCGGGCTTGAGCGCGCGCCAGATCTCGGCGGCCACGCGCCGCGGGTCTTCGACGTGTTCGAGCGTGGCGTTGGCGTGCACCCCATCGAGGCTTTCGTTGGGAAACGGCAGATGATGCGCGTCGCCGATCAGGTCCACCCCGGGAAAGCGCTCGATGTTCAGGTTGAATTCGAAATCCTTGAACCGCGAGGGCCCGCCGCCGAGGCTGACGATCGTTTTCGGCCGGCCTTGTTCATCGCGATAGAAGCGGTCGATCTCGTCGTACGGGAAATTATACACGGGATGCTGGAGGCGGGCGATCCAGCGGTCGACCGCCGACAGGCCGGGCGGAGGGACAAACGGGTCTTGCTTGCGGCGCGGCATGGGCGATTCTTAGCGCGGGGAACGCGGGACTGTAAACGGCGAAAAGGGCTCTGGGCGAAAGAACAATTGGATCTGGGTCCGCGCCTCCGCGCCTCGGCGTCTCCGCGGCAGAGGGGTTTGTCGGCGCCGATGCGAGTTCGCCGTTCTATTCTATTCGTTCAACTCCTCCGGCGTCTTCTTTGTAATCCCGAAGATGAACGACTCCCGGGGATTGAAGGCGTCGTTCAGCTCGAAGTTCTCGAAGGCGATGCCGCCGGGCAACGGGTTGTGCGAGGCCCAGTAGACCCGCCGTCCATTCACCTTGGCGCGAATCCCCGGCGAGGCCTCGCCTTTGGGGACGCGCCAGTACTGTGTGCGCTTCTCGGCTCGATACTTCCAGTTGGGAGCGGCTTTGGGGATGACGGCGCCGGGGTTGTCTTCGTCGGTCGTGATGGCCGCCAAAACGTCGGACGACGGCGTGGAAATTAACTGCCCGCGGTCGAAGAACTTCGGGGGCGCGAAATCATCTCCCGCGTAATCGGGCCACAACTCGCCCGCGGTCGCCGTGCGCCCGGCGAGCCACAGCCAGCGCGCGCGGATGTAGTTCCCCATCGTCGCCGAGAACACGTAGGACTTGATCGGCGCGCTGTCCGGTTCGGCTTCGGCGCGAAAAGCGGCCTCCTCGGGCCGGTCGCTGCGGATGGAGACGGTGACGCGCGAATGACCGCCGTTGTTGAACGGCTCGATCAGAAATTCGACGTTCAGCCGCTCGACCTCGGGGCGCCGCGGGTCGGGGTGATCGATCCAGCCCGGCGAGGGCGTGGCGTCCTTGGCCGCCTGCTTCTTCAGTCGCTCCAGGTCGAACGGCTCGCCTTGGCGCAAGGCGGGCGCGAAGACTTTGCCCTTCTGCCCGTCGCACCGGCTGATCTCCAATTCCGACAGGCCGCGTCGATTAGGCGCGACGATCGGCTCGTTGGCCACGAAGTTGATCAAGCGTCCCATGTCGCCTTCGGTCTGATAGCCGACGCGGAACAATCCGCGCGGGCCGCCGAGCTGTTTGCCCTCGACTCCATCGGGCCAGATGGCGACCAGGACGCCGCCCTGGATTCCCCAGACCTGCCGTTGCGTTTCGACGCCGGAGCGAATCCACGGCACGGCGGCATGAACCGGTTGATTGAAAGCGGAGGTCATCATGGCAATTGTCCAGAGAAAGGAGTGGAGGGCTCGTGTATAGCGCAACGGAGTTTCTCCCACAAATCCCTGTGCGGTTTCCGGGAGCGCGGACGGCCTCGTCCGCATGCCGCGCCGCCGGTTGGCGTTCCATTGCGGACGAGGCCGTTGCGCAACTGCCGGTCCGGCGGAACGGCGGCCAGGACGTCCGGCGGCAAGCCCTGCCCTTCCTCGCCGAAGACCAGCGTGTCGTCGGCCTGGAACCGCGCATCGAGATAGGAGCGCGCGGCGTGGCTGGAGAAGAAATACACGCCGCCTGGCGCGCTTTCCAGCGCCGCCTCGAGACTGGGGGCGACGTCCACGCGCGCTTCTTCCCAGTAGTCCAGCCCCGCGCGCCTTACCGCCGCCGCGTCGACCCGGAAGCCCAAGGGGCGCGCCAGGACCAGGCGCGTGCGCGTGGCGGCGGCCAGACGCGCCACCGCGCCGGCGTTCTGCGGGATGCGGGGATGGGCCAGAATGATTTGCATGGCGGAAAACCCGTTGTTCATGCACAACATAGCAGGGGCAGGATGGTTTTCCCAGGGACAATCGCAAGCTCGTCTCGCCGTCTCGCCGAGGCTGGCTCTCTCCACTCCGTCCATCCCGTCCATCCCGTCCACCCCGGACGCAGTTCCCGAGCCTGTCGAGGGGCAGGGAGGACCTACTTGAATCCCCCCAGAGGTTCGCTTCCGTGAAAATCACCCAACTCGAAACCTTCTTTGTCAAACCGCGCTGGATGTTTCTAAAGATCTCGACCGACGAGGGGATCGGCGGCTGGGGCGAGCCGATCGTCGAGGGCCGGGCGCGCACGGTCGCCATGGCCATCGCGGAGCACGCCCCGCGCCTCGTCGGCCAGGACCCGCGGCGCATCGAGCACCTCTGGCAGCAGATGTATCGCGGCACGTTCTACCGCGGCGGCCCCGTCCTGGTCAGCGCCATCAGCGGGATCGAGCAGGCGCTCTGGGACATCAAGGGCAAACTCTACGGCGCGCCCGTGTATGAGATGCTCGGCGGGGCGGTGCGCGAACGCATACGCATGTACGGCCACGCGCGCGGCGCCGGGCCGGACGGGGCGGCGCGAGGCGCGGCGGAGGCGCAACGCCGGGGCTTTACCGCCATCAAGACCGGCCTCGAAGCGCCCGTGCGCAACGTCGACACGCCGGCCTACGTCGAGCGAACGGTGGAGAAGATCGCCGCCATGCGCCGCGCCGTGGGGTCGGAGTTCGACATTGCCATCGACTTCCACGGGCGCGTCAGCCCGGCGATGGCGATCCGCCTGGCCGAAGCGCTGGAGCCGCTGCGCCCATTGTTCATCGAGGAGCCGTGCCTGCCGGAAAACGTCGACGCGCTGGTCCGCGTGGCGCGCGCGACGACGATCCCGGTCGCGACGGGAGAAAGGCTGTTTACGCGGTGGGGGTTCCGCGAGGTGTTGGAGAAGCAGGCGGCCGCGATCTTGCAGCCGGACCTCTGCCACGCCGGCGGCATCTTCGAGGCGCGGAAGATCGCGGCCATGGCCGAGGTCTATTACGCCTCGGTGGCGCCGCACAACCCGCTGGGGCCGATTTCGCTGGCCGCCTGCCTCCAGGTCGACTCCTGCGCGCC
>JAPLSS010000016.1 GCA_026398515.1 Candidatus Sumerlaeota bacterium
CGGGCACGGTGCGGAGCAGGATGGGGAACGGGTTGCGCACGGTCTGGACGTACCCGACATCCGGCCCGTCGAACTCGCCGTAGCCGAAGGCAAAGAAGTCGTGCCGGTCGCGCCACGCCTGGGCCGGGATATCCTTCTCCCACAAGTCCATCATCTTGACTGCCCGCGCGTCGCCCTTGGCCTGCCAGTCGCGCCGGGCTTTGCTCGTGGCCCAGTAGCCCCAGGTCATGCGCAGCAGCGGGTTGTCTTCCCACTGGCCGATCACGATCACGTGGTGGGTTCCCAGCGCGTCATAATCCAGCGCAAGATTCTCCGGGTCCTGCATCGCCGCCTGCGGTTGCACCGCCTGCGCCGCCACCAGCACGCGTTGCGCCGCCGACTGCGTCTGCGCGTCGGCCGTTGGGGAAACGCACACCAGCGTCTGCTTCCCCAGCGCCGCCACCCACGGCGGCTCCCCCCGCGCCATGCCGCACAACAGCAGCATTCCCAAGGCCCACACGCCCCCGACGCGCTCTACCCGCATGATCGTTCCTCCTGAGAGGCCTATTGCGCCACTGTAAACTCGCCCTTGTTCGTCCGGAGGATCCATCCTGGGGACACGGTTCCGTTCGACGGGTCATAGGAGACGCGGGTGTCGTAGGGATTCGTCGTGATGGTGCCGAGGAGCGTATCGGCAATGGCGCCGCTTTCCACGCGCCAGGGCCCCACACAGCGAAGCGCCCACGTGTACCCTATTCGGAAACACTTCCTATAGTTCCCGCCCATGCATTCGGCGAAACTCTGATAGGCGAAAACGCGCCGGTCGACATAACTCACCACGCCGCCGCTTTTTATCGTTGAGCCACGGTCCTTGAATGGATCGAGCGGGATGGTCGTCATGTAGGCCACGGGCGTGGTCAGCCGCGCCTGAGCCATGCAGCGGAGCATCTCATCCTGGCCCTTGTACGGCCTGGGGACACAGGCCCCCGTCTGCATGTAGACCACGCCGGGCGGCGGCACGTTCCAGTCCACGGCGTAGGCCTCGATGGCCGTGGCGATGCTGCGCATGTCGGCCTTGCCGCGCGAGACCTTGGCGCGGACTTGCGCCTCGAGGAAATTGGGCACGGCGATGGCCGCCAGGATGGCGATGATGGCCACCACGATCAATAATTCAATCAAGGTGAAACCCTGATGCTGCGACATATTCTCCCTCCCCGGTTATATCGCTGCGTCGCGCGACGCAGGGCGCTGTGGCCGCGTCGCCTGTTTATCGATTGTATACGCCAACCGCCGGTTTTCGGCAGCCATTCGCCTCCCCCGCACGGCCTATTGCGGCACGGTGAATTCGCCTTTGTTGGATCGGAGAATCCAACCGATCGAAACCGTTCCGTTCGTCGGGTCATAGGAGACCATGGTGCTGTAGGGGTTCGCGCCCGGTATAGTGCCGATCAGCGTATCGGGAACGGTGCCGTTTTCCACGCGCATGGGGCCCACGCAGCGAAGCGCCCACGTGTACCCCTTTTTGTATGCCTTCCCCCAGGCATTATTGCCAAAGCAAGCGCCGAAGGTCTGATAGGCGAATACCCGCCAGTTGACATAGCTCACATTGCCGGTGTACGTCGGCGCTCCTCGATCCAGGAACGGATCGTGCGGGATGCTGGTCATGTAGGCCACGGGCGTGGTCAACTTCGACTGGCACCAGGCGCACATGAGATCATTCTGGTTCGGGAGCTTGACCGTATTGCTGACGCAGGCTTTCGTTCGCATGGCCTCCGCGCCGGGTGGCGCCATGTTCCAGTCCACGGCGTAGGATTCGACGGCCGTGGCGATGCTGCGCATGTCGGCCTTGGCGCGCGAGACCTTGGCGCGGACTTGCGCTTCCAAGAAATTGGGCACGGCGATGGCCGCCAGGATGGCGATGATGGCGACCACGATCAACAATTCAATCAATGTGAAACCCCGATGCTGCGACATGTTCTCCCTCCTCGACAATATCGCTGCTTTGCCCCCCGCAAGCCGCGGGGCGGCGCGGGCTTTCTATGCGTGAACCGCCGGTCTTCGGCGGCCATTCGCCTCCTTCCCTGAGACGGCGTCGCTTGATCCGCCCTGCTCCGGCGGGGGCGCCAGACTGTCTCCCTGGCGAATGAGAGGTTTGAGCCGGATTTGGGAAACCAAGTTCCTTCGAGTCCGCATCTGTTCGAGCAACACGTCGTAACAGACGCTTACAGCGTGCTCCAAATCGTATTCGATCCCCGTCAGCCGTTGATCCGGGCGCCAGAACCGCATCGGCCCGCTCAGCAGGCAGACGACGCTCAGCTCCTCGGGGACGCGGATGCCGATCATGTCGGCCACCGCGATGATGTTCATGGCATGCGCGGGGTCCGCGCATACGAAAGCCGTGGCGCCGCCGTCGGGCGCCGGGGAGTTGGGCCCATACGCCTCAACAAACTCGCGAACGACGGGGAGTTGGCCGAAGTCCAGAGCCAGCGACGCCTCGAACGCGCGCCGGTCCACCACCAGCCCCGCTTCGCTCATGGCCCGCTCGTGGCCGGCGAGAAGATTCGGCGCGTC
>JAPLSS010000979.1 GCA_026398515.1 Candidatus Sumerlaeota bacterium
GATGGGGTTTCAGATAACAGAACCCCGGCTTCCCCGTCGAGAGCATTCCAAGCGATCGGAGGCGGGAATTCACAGCAGCCGGTCATCGTCCTGCCCCGAATCCTCCTGCCTAATGAAGCGCAAACGCTTTCATTCAGGCCATAGATGTAGTCCGACCGGATATCTGGGTTAGGCCCCCAGCCCCCTGCAGAGCAGGGCGCGCCACGAACGCGTTCTCCGGAGAGAGCGACGAACAAGCCTTCGGCCCATTGGCGCAGAAGGCTGCTGAACCCCCTCGTGAAGGAAGGCCGCCTCTCCTTGCGGCTCGGATCGTCACGACCGCTTCTTGACAACGTGTACCGATTTCTGAGATAAGAAGTCAGTTGTATATGTCTTGCGCCCGGTCAAGCTGTCCGCGGGTAAGCGTTTGGGTCTTCAGGGAGGTTCGATGGCGCCACGTCACGCGTGTGGCGCGAAGGGGTCGCAGTCCTCGCCGCGTCGCCTTTCCAGTCGGCAGAGCCGCGCCGGCTTTCGGGCCGGCATTCCTGAACCAAGACCCGATCCCGAGAACTCCGATCCCTCGAAGGGAGCAGCACGATGAACGGCTCCGACGGCAGGACCCGGAAATTCGCTTTTCTTCTGTCGCTTGTCTGCCTTGCCCTTCCTTTCCCCGCGTTCTGCGCGACGACGCGATACGTCGACGTCGCGACGAGCCCCTCCGGCGACGGGCTGTCCTGGGCGACCGCGGTGACGACGATTCAGGAAGCCGTGAACGCCTCCACGAACGGCGATCAAATCTGGGTCGCCGAGGGTGTCTATTCCGAGCACGTGGTCGTGGAGAAGTCCGACCTCTCGCTCTATGGCGGGTTTTCCAAGACGGAAACAACCGTCGGGGACCGGGACTTGTCGGCTCACAAGACTATGCTGGATGACACGGGCCGAACGGAAGAGGAGATTGTTCTTCTGCATGATACCGCCTGCTTCGTGTTCGACGGATTCAACACGCAAAATGCCACCGCCTTGGGAGTATATGTGAACGGCCCCGGCCCCGGGTCGGGAGGGACTATCAGGAACTGCACTTTTTCGGGCGGCGGCGACACAGACGTATTGATCTATCGCGATTCTTGCATCATCGAAAACTGTCGCTTCGAGAACAACCGGTGCCAATATGAGGCGTTGTGCGCCGAAGGTGACGACGATTCGTACGAATACCTGATACGCAACTGCGTGTTTGAGAACAACATTTGCTGGGCCCTTCTTGTTACAGGCTACAGCATGGTGGGCTCCATCAGCGGATACCCCAAAGTCGCCATTGACCGATGTGTCATTGTGGGCAACCAGGCGGGAAGCCTGTTTGTTCACGGTTCCACAGGCTCGATCACCAATTGCCTTATCGCCATGAACGGCTACGGAATCGCGTGCGAGGGAGGCCATAGCGGCTCCCCGATTCGCGTGACTCATTGCACAATCACGGACAATGGGCTTCCCGGCTCCAGCGGAGATGGAATTTACTGCCCCACGTTATGGGTGTGGATTCCTGACCCCTGGACTCCCTTCTTGATGCCGACCGGCCGGTACTACGCTTTCCCATCCTATGTGAGCGTGGCCAATTGCATTCTGAGCAACAACAAGGTTGATGGCGTGTACTTTGACGGCGAATCGTACGTGACGGTAAGGAACGATCTCTTCTTTGGAAACGCCTATGCCGCGCAGAGCCATTGCTACGACCCCAACACCCGCATTTACAGCAATTACCACGACTTCCCCACCGCCGCCTCGATAAATAACTCTTTGACCGACGCCCAGGATAACCTGGACGGCGATCCGGCCTTCGTCAACCCGACCGCGTGGGACTTCCATCTTTCGCGCAGTTCGCCGGCCATCGACTGCGGGATAGACCTTGGCTTTACTACGGATTTGGACGGCAAACCGCGGCCAGTCGATGCGGCCGGGATTGGCGGGACAGGGACTTTCGATCTCGGCGCGTACGAGTACCAGGACCCGGTCGTGTACAGCCCGATGTCAGGGCAGGCGTGCTACCAGGAGATTCTTATCAGGTGGGTGGACTGGCGCGTGGCCGGCGGGGCGGTCGGGATCTCGCTCCATCGCAATGGCCAATGGTTGCGCGACATCGCCGCTTCCACGGCGAACGACGGGGAGTTTCTCTGGCCGATCCCCTGTGATCTGTCGGCGGGCGCCGGCTATCAAGCGCGCGTCGTCGGAGAGGCAGCGCCCGGGACGTTCTATTTCAGCGACGCCTTCGCCATTGCCACGGATGCGGCACCGCCCAACGCTCCGCTGGTCGCCACTGGCGCGTCGGCAACCCCTGACAACCCCCCCACATGGACATGGACCTCGGGCGGTGGGAATGGAGTCGGAACGTATCGCTATGCGCTCGACGCCCCTGGGGGCCCGTGGATGCAAACGACGTGGACGGAATTCACGCCTGACACCGCGCTGTCCGATGGGGCGCATCGGCTCTATGTCCAGGAATGCAATGCTCTGGGCGTATGGTCAACGTCTGGAAGCGCAGAGACCGTGGTCGACACGACGCCGCCCAGCCCGCCGATTGTCGTCGCTCCCCCTTCGCCCTGCAGCGACAACACGCCGACATGGACGTGGACGTCGGCGGGGGATGGAGGAATCGGCGTCTATTCCATTCGTCTCGACGGGTCAGGGGTTTGGGTGGAGACCTCGGCGACGGAGTACACGCCCGCGGATCCCCTGCTCAACGGCGAACACACGCTTTACGTCGAGGAATGCGACGTCTGGAACAGGTGGTCGCCTTACGGGAAGGCCACCGTCACGGTGCAGACGCCGGTCCCGAACCCGCCAATCGTCACTGTCAGGGATTGGATTACCTCCGAAACCATGCCCACTTGGAGATGGATTTCGGGCGGGGGCAACGGAATCGGGGTGTACCGCTACAAGATCAATGACGACCCCTGGATGGAGACAACGGCGACGAGTTTCACGCCAGCCGCCCCACTAGCTGATAGCCGGTATTCTCTCTATGTTCAGGAACGCGATTCAGTGGGGAACTGGTCGAATTCCGGCGTTGCGTATATTCTGGTTGACACGATTCCGCCGCCGACTCCGATTCTCACCGGCCCCGCTTCCCCGACCATTGACAACACGCCGATGTGGACGTGGACGCCGGGTGATTATCCTCGCCATGCTTACTATCGTTTCTCGCTGGATAGCGCCTCCGGCCCCTGGACGGATACAGAAGCCGAGTGCTATACGCCGGCGGCGGCGCTGCCCGACGGGTGGCATACGTTCTACGTCCGGGAGATCGATTCGGCGAGGAACTTGTCCCTTGTCGCTGAGTCCAGCGTTCTGATAGACACACGGGTCCTGCCTTCCGGGCTGCCGACGCTGACTGGCGCGCGAGACGATGGCGGCGGGCGGCTGCGCCTGGACTGGGATACGGTCGGGACCCCGACTCTGGCTCAGTATCTGGGATTCGCCTATGATGTCTATTCCAGAGACTGGGCCAGGTGCCCCGCCAACGGCACGCTGTGGTTTCCCTTCCCCGCGTCGGCCAGAAGCGGCCTTTTGGACGTGCGTTACAGCGGCGCCTATTTCGCCTGGATTTCCAGCCAGTGGGCGGATGGCCGGTGGCTCCCATGCCTGAATCCCCAGACACGGATCGTCTACAGCGGAACGCCGCACACTCCATCCGACGCCTGGTCATATGTCCATAGCAGATCCGCGGGGACGTGGAGACTCGTGTGGGACGAGGAGATCTATGGCACGTGGCTCGTCCAGATCATCGTT
>JAPLSS010000307.1 GCA_026398515.1 Candidatus Sumerlaeota bacterium
TCGTGGACACCGGCGTGCCGGCGCTCCTGCAAGCCCTGGTCAACCTCGGCGCCGAACGCCGGCGTCTGATCGCCGTGGCGGCCGGCGCCGGAAAGCCGCTCGACCCCAGCGGCGTGTTCAAGATCGGCGAACGCAACTATACGGTGTTGCGCAAAGTGCTCTGGAAGAACGACATCCTGATCGCCAAGGAAGACATGGGCGGCGCCGCGCCGCGCACGATGACGCTCTACCTGGCCGATGGCCGGACCACCATCCGGTCCCGGGGAGTCGAGGTGACGATGTGAACGCCAACCGGCGCTGGACCGCCACCGGCCGTCTGCGAGAAAGAGACGGAGAGGCGCGATGAGCCGTCGAAACGAGATTCTGGCGAAGGCGCACGCGGTCACCTGGCTGCCGGCGGCCGCGGTCGAGGCCATCCGCCTCGCCCGCGATCCGGACGTCAGCGTCGCCGATTTGGCGCGCGCGATTGAGTTCGACCCGGGACTGACGTCCAACATCCTGCGCATGGCCAATTCGGCCTACTTCGGCTACAGCGGCTCGGTCCATACCGTGCGCCAGGCCATCGTGCGCCTCGGCGCCATCCGCTTCGTGTATCTGGTCGCGGCCTCCTCGTTCGCGCCCATGGCGCGCCAACCCGTGCGCGGCTACAATCTGCCGCCGGGCGCGCTGTGGCGCCACTCGGCGGCGGCGGCCCTGGGAACGACCTGTCTGGCCGAGGCGCTGCGGCGGCGCGCGCCGGACTACGCGTTTACGGCCGGGCTTCTGCATGACGTCGGCAAGATTCTCTTGGGCACGTTCGTCGAAGTCGACGCCTCGCGGATCGAGGCGCTCGCCTGGACCGATCAACTCTCCTTCGATGAGGCCGAACGGCGGACGCTGGGGATCGATCACGCCGAGGTCGGCGCGGCGCTGCTGGCCCGCTGGAACCTGCCGGCCGACATCGTCGAAGTCGTCCAGTGGCACCACCAGCCCGAGAATTTCCAGGGCGCCGACCGGTTGGTTTTGGATCTGACGCACATTTCCGATGAGATCTGTATGGCCGAGGGGATCGGCGCGGGGGCCGATGGCTGCCGCTACCGGCCCTCGAGCCGGGCGATGGCCGACTTGGGGGTGACTCACCAGATCGTTGAATCCGTCGCCGCCGCCGTCATCAGCCAGTTGAACGAGGTGGAATCGCTGTTTGTCTCCGCCGCTGAGAGCCGTTAGCCATGCCTTTTCCCTTGTCCGGCAAGATTCGCGTTCTCATCGTCGACGATTCGACCGTCGTGCGGCAAATCTTCACGCGCGCCCTGGCGGTCGCCCCGGCTTTGGAGGTCGTCGGCGCTCCCAGCAACCGTCGCTTCTCAGAATCACGGCGAGATGCGTCGCAATCGTCGAACGCTGTTCGCAAACCCCGCGGGACCCCGTTTGCAAACCAGTTGACCCTGCCGCTCGCGGCGGGTATGGATCATGCGCGCGCACATTGCGATCCCTGATTCGCGCTTTCGCGCGAGGGCGCATGCCAAGTTTCAGTGGAAGGGGCGCGGGGACGCGGCCCTCGCTCAAACAAGCCGATCCCCGCCAACGGGTGCCATGGACATCTCTCTCTGGAAGCAGCGCATTGCGGAACGGCAGGCGACAATCGGCGTGGTCGGCATGGGCTACGTCGGCCTGCCTCTGTTGCTGGAGTTTTGCCGGAAAGGCTTCAAGGGCCTCGGGTTCGACATCCTTCCGGAACGCTGCCGGCAGTTGAAGGACGGGCGCTCGTACATCGCCCACATCCCCGACGCCAGCATTCGCTCCCAGGTCGAGGCCGGGCGGCTCGACGCCACCAGCGATTTTGCGCGGGTCGCCGAAGCCGACGCCCTGCTGATCTGCGTGCCCACCCCCCTGACGCGCCACCGCGAGCCCGATCTGTCGTTCATTGTCAAAACGGCCGAATCCATCGCGCCTCATCTGAAGACCGGCTGCCTGGTCGTCCTGGAATCGACGACCTATCCCGGCACGACGGCCGAGGACCTGGTCCCCATCCTCGAACGCCACGGCCGGAAGGTCGGCAAGGACCTGTTCGTGGCGTTTTCGCCCGAGCGCGAAGATCCCGGCCGCGAAGGCCATTCCGCCCCGGTCATCCCCAAGGTCGTCGGCGCCGACGACCCCGTCAGCCGGGAGATGGCGGAGTGTCTCTACAGCCAGGTGGTGGTCAAGGTGGTTCCCGTGCAGGGCACGAGGACCGCCGAAGCCGTCAAACTGACCGAGAACATCTTCCGGTCGGTCAACATCGCGCTGGTGAATGAACTGAAGGTCATCTTCACCCAAATGGGGGTGGACGTCTGGGAGGTGATCGAGGCCGCCAAAACCAAGCCGTTCGGCTTCATGCCCTTCTATCCCGGCCCCGGCCTCGGCGGCCACTGCATCCCCATCGACCCGTTCTACCTCACCTGGAAAGCGCGGGAATACGACTGCAACACCAAGTTCATCGAACTGGCCGGCGAGATCAACTCCTCCATGCCGCGATACGTGATCGAGCGACTGACACGCGCCCTCAACGACCGCGGCAAACCCTTGCGCGGCTCGCGCATCCTGATCCTCGGCATGGCGTACAAGAGCGACGTCGATGACGACCGCGAAAGCCCGTCGTACCAGCTGTTCGAACTCCTGTTGGCGGGCGGCGCCCAGGTGGCTTACTACGATCCGTACATCCCGGTCATCAAGCCCAGCCGCCAGCACGCCAAACTCGCCGGGAGGAAGAGCATCGAATGGGCGCCCGACCTGCTGGAGTCCTTCGACGCGGCTCTGATCGCCACCGCGCATAGCCAAGTCGACTATGCCGCCGTGGTGCGTCATTCGAAGCTGGTCGTGGATAGCCGCAATGCCACGCGCAACGTCGTTGAAGGCCGCGAGAAGATCGTGATGGCGTAGAGATCAAAAAACGAAGAATGGCTCGCGTTCCTATAGGTCCTGTAGTCCCAGTCCTATACGTCCTATGCGTCCTATGCCCTTCTTCAGGCCGCCTTGCGAAGGAAGCCCGGGGGCAAGGCAAAAAAAGAAGCCGCAAAGCGGCTTCTTAAAGGGAGGGAGGAGTTTGGTAGCGCTTCGCTTAACGCCGACTCAAATTTAATCGAGCCCGCATCCAGCGAAGCCCCGATTGCGAGTCGGAGAATGAGAGGGAGGAGGCATCATTCTCCGACTCAGCAATCGTTGCTCCGATTTCCATTCTAGCAGGGCCTATGCCAAATGGGCAGGGGGAATTCCTGAAGCCCGTTAAGTTCTTTCATTTCAAGGATATAAAACTATAACCGACCCTGCGTTTCTCCCGCCGCCCCCGCGCCGCGAGCCGGGAATTCTATCAGAAGACCGTGTAATTCCTGAGAAAAGGCAGAATCTGGGTTCAATCGGGGTTGATTCCCAAGTGGATTGTCTTGCCGGTTTGCCAGACTTGCCGAACGCCTCTGGCGCGGGGAGCCGGAACCCTTTGCGGAAGGGGCAAGCGCAATGAAATCCCTGGCGGTGGTGTTCACCGCGCCGAACACCGTCGAAGTGCAAACCATCGATTGCCCTGACCCGGGGCCGGCCGACGTGGTCGTGCGGGTGACGCGCTCGTGGATCAGCAACGGCACGGAAGGCTCGATGTTGCGGGGGGAGCGGGTTGGCGGCGACATCCCGCGCCGGCCCGGCGATCCGTGGCCGTTCCCCGTCGTGGCCGGCTATCAGAAGGTGGGCGTCGTGGAACGGGTCGGCGAGGGCGTCAAGGACCTCGCCGTCGGGGAGGCGGTCTTTGCCGCGACAAGCAAGGTCGCCGGGATGTTCCACAAGATGGGCGGACACGTCTCGCCGGCGGTCACTCCGCGCCAGGCCGTCTGGAAGCTTCCCCAGGATCGCGATCCGCTGGCGTTCAGCGGCCTGGTGCTCACCCAGGTCGGCTACAATTGCGGCGCCCGCGCGCCGCTGGAGGCGGGCGACGGCGCCGTCGTTCTGGGCGACGGCATGGTCGGGCAATGGGCGGCGCAGACCCTGGCGTGGCGCGGCGCCGAGGTCCTCCTGGTCGGACGCCATGACGACCGGCTCGCTCGGTTCCCGCCGGGGCGTGGTCGCCGCACGCTCAACGAGAAGAGAGCGGATTGGATTCAGTCCGTGCGCGAACAGTTTCCCAAAGGCGTGCGGGTGGCCGTGGACACGGTCGGCTCAATCCCGGGGGTGATGGCGCTGCGCAAGTGTATGGCGAGGTTCGGGCATATTGTCTCGGCCGGGTTCTATGGAGCGAACGATCAGATCGGTCTCCAGCCGTTCCGCTTGGGCGAGATTTCCCTCGATTTCGTCTCCGGCTGGCATCCGGAGCGCATGCGGCGGACGATGGAGTTGATCGCCAGCGGCGATCTCGACACTCTGGGCCTGATTACCCACCGGTTCCCCGTCTCCCAGGCCGCCGAAGGGTGGCAGGTGATCCGGGAGAAGCGGGAAAACGCCCTGGGGGTGATCCTGGAGTGGTGAGCCGCCGCTGCGAGAACGGAATTGCGGGCTTTTGGCCGGATAGATCCTATAAGCCAAATAAGTCCTATAGGTCCAATAATCTATAGCGAGTTCATTCAACGCTCCGCCGCCGCGCCGTAGACCTCCGTCGCGTAGTCATAACGAATCCGCCGCAACGCGTCCGGGAACCGCCGGGTCCGGTCGAACCAATGGCCCGCATAGCCGCGCGCCAGGTAAAACGGTGATGCGAACAGGACCGAATACACATGGCGCTCGGTTCGTTTGAGCAACGCCCGCGCCGGCGCGGCGGCCGCGTCGCCGATCAGCCCGATGGCCGGCGCTTTTCCCGACGCGCCCGAGGCGGCGCTCAGGGCTTGGGCTTCCAGAACGATTTGTCGATGGGAGGAGGCGGCGGGGGCGAACGACGCCGGCTCGCACGTCAGCTCCAGCGCCGTAGCTGTTTCCGGCAGGCGAACCGGCGGCCAGACGCGCGCCAGGAGCGGCCCCGAATAGCCGTGGGGAAGATGAATGCCCTCAAATCGGGCGAACTCCCGAATGGAAGCCTGGGGGCCATTCCCCGCGACGCCGACGCGGAGATCCAACGCCGGGTCCCACCGGGAAAGATCGGCGCCGAGCGACACGGCGGCCACGTCGACCGCCCGAGCGAGAGGAATCGGCGCCAGCAGCGTTTCGCCCGGACGGATCGCCAACACGCCGGCGCTCGGCCCGACGGGCGTCAGCGGCTGGGCTGGGCGGCCTGCGGCGAACGGCGGGAATCGCAGAACGGGCGCGAAGTTGTCGTCGAGAATCAGGAACACCCGGTCGTTCGGCCCCATCGCCGGATCGCCGTTTGGCGGGAGTTCTTGAATGGCCACCGAATGGATGCCGTACACGTCTTCGATCAAGATTTGCGCGTTGCCCAGTGGCTCGCCGCTGAGATTGGCGAACAGAGCGGCGCGCGTCTCCGGCGGCAGCGCCGCGGCCATCTCCCGGGCCTCCGTGAGAACGCGGGAATAGGCGCGCTCGGCGGCGTGGCAATTGACCGCGCAATTCCCGGCGTTGACCGAAACAACAACCGCCTGCCAGAACAAGCCTCCCGCCAGGAACGAGGCCGCAATGGCGCCGGCCCACGCGCTCTTCGCGCCGGGTCTTCGGCGCAACAGGAGCCACACGCACGACAGGAGCGTTGCGCCGGCATAGGCAAACCCCGCGGCGGCCACCCACGGTTGCCTCGCCGGCTCCGACCGGACGATGAAGTAGTAGGGAAAGAACACGATCGCCCAGGTCAAAGCTCCGCCGCACAGAGCCAACCACGGGACCAAGGCCTTGCCGCGCCAGGAGAACGAGCGCGCCGGCCTCTCCACGCAGGCCCGAATCGCATCCGCCATCTCCACAGCGAACAGGACGCAGAGATAGGGCGCGAACGTCAACATGTAGCGCGGAAGGAGAATCGGCCACTTGGCTTGAAGCGCCAGCCCGGAAGCGAACAGGAGGAAAACGAGCAGCCGCGCGCTGAGCGCCGCCGGCGCCTCGCAGCGCCGCCGGATGCGCCGCGCTACGAACCACCCGACACGAATGAGGAACAAGACAGTGGCCACGATCCACAGGACCCCCAGGCCGTCCGTTAGAAAGAACAGGTAGTTGCCCATTTGGCTCGCGAGTCGTGGAAACGAAGAGATTAACTCCACATTCTCGTACCCGAACACGGGCCGGTTCTCCCACGGGCGAAACAGGAGAAGCCCCGGGATGGACGCCGCCGCGACGACGGCGGCCCAGACGCCCAAGCCGCGGCCTCGCCCGGCCCGTCGTTCGCCGGACAGCCGGACCCATGCCAGAAACGCCAGAAGACAGACGACCCCGTGCAGCGCGGTGGCTTTGGTCAGCCCCGCCAACAGAACCATGGCCGCCGCGGCGCCGAGCGCGCGACGCGGGTGCGCCCCTTCTTCCAAGACGCCGCGCGCGACGAACACCGCCGCCCATAGGCTGAACAGGATTTGATAGCTGTCGGTGGTGAACAGCCGGGCGAAATTCGCGTAGTAGCTTTGAAAATCGGCGTACACGCTCGGAACGCCGAACAGGGCGGCGAACCCAACCGCCATGGCGCACGTCGCGCGTCCTCCGCCGGCCAGACGCGCAAGATTCCAGACGGCCAGCAGCGTCGCGGCGCAGAACAGGATTTTCATCCCGTGCCACGCCCAGCAGGCATGTCGAAATGCGAGCCACTGGAGCGCGACGAGCGCCCGAAGCGCCGGCCCCAGTTGGTTCTCCTGGACCTTGCAGAGATCCCGCAGAAACGCGGCGGGATGGCCGGCGTTCAACTGCGAAAACGCCTCGGAGGCGCCGTGAAGAAATCGGCCATCGTCGATCAGCGACCACGGCGCCCGCAAACTGGGGAAGTAGAGTAGGACGGCCAGGAAGAGACAGAAGAGCGCCGCCCAAACACCTTCGCGCCGCGGCGGGCCTGGGTTGCGGTTCAGATCGGTCATGGCGGCACGGCGCCTCGCGCCTCGGCCATTGAATACACGCCCGCGCGCCGCTACGAGCCCGGCCGCCAACGCAGAACCGGCTTCAGCGCCGCCTGGTATTCATCGAAGCGGCTGCGGCTGGTCGTTTGCGGCGCCGCGCGCAAGATTCCGGGGTTCTCGTCGATTTGCCGGCGGATCTCCAGCATCACGCGGGCGAAGGCGTCGAGCGTCTCCGGGCTTTCGCTCTCCGTCGGCTCGATCATCAACGCCTCTTTGACGATCAAGGGGAAATACACCGTCGGCGGGTGGAAGCCGTAGTCGATCAGCCGCTTGGCGATGTCCAGCGCCGTGGCGCCGGCCTTGGCTTCCTTGGCCGCGCTCAACACGAACTCGTGCATACAGCGCCGTCCATAGGGCGCCGCGTAGCGGCCGGCTAAGCGCGCCAGCAGGTAATTCGCGTTCAGCACTGCCGATTCCGAGGCCGCGCGCAATCCCTCCGGCCCCAGCGCGCGGACGTAGGCCCACGCGCGCACAAGAACCGCCACGTTGCCAAAGAACGCGCGCACGCGGCCGGCGGATTCTTCGCCCGCCGCCCGCAACACGAAGCGGTCGGCCTCGCGCGCGACGAGCGGACCGGGCAGAAAGCGCTCGAGCGAGGCGGCCGCGGCGATCGGCCCGGCGCCGGGCCCGCCGCCCCCGTGCGGCGTCGAAAACGTCTTGTGCAGGTTGATGTGCATCAAATCGACGCCGAAGTCGGCCGGGCGCGCCTTGCCGACGATGGCGTTGAAATTCGCGCCGTCCATGAAAACCAGTCCGCCGGCCGCGTGCACCCGCCGCGCCGCCTCGGCGATGCGGTCTTCGAACAGCCCCAGCGTGTTGGGGTTGGTGATCATCAACGCGCCGAAGTCCGGCCCCAGGACCTCGTCGAGCTTCGCCACGTCCAGCCGGCCGCGCTCGTCGGAGGGAATCGTCTTCACCTGGAATCCCGCGCGCGCGGCGGAGGCCGGGTTGGTGCCGTGCGACGTGTCGGGCGCGGCGATAACCGGGCGGTGTTCGCCTCGCGAGCGGAAATACGCGCGCGCCGTCATCAGGCAGGCCAACTCGCCGTGGGCGCCGGCCGCCGGCTGCAGCGAGACCGCGCCCAGGCCCGTGGCGGCCTTAAGCGCCTCGGCCAGCTCCCACAGGATTTCCAGGGTCCCCTGCGCGGTGTCCGGCGGCTGATAGGGATGCGTAGAAGCCAGCCCCTCGAGCGCGGCCACGTCCTCGTTGGCCCGCGGGTTGTATTTCATCGTGCACGAGCCCAGCGGGTAAAACGTGTTGTCCACGCCCAGGT
>JAPLSS010000818.1 GCA_026398515.1 Candidatus Sumerlaeota bacterium
CACTCGCTCCCGGCCTCTTGCGCCACCCACTTTCAAAAGGAATGGGGAGTATGGAGTCCCACCTTTAGGCGGGTCGTTACCGGATTGCGCGATTGCCGCCCCCGGCTCGATTCGCAACATTCCGCTAACGAACCGCCTAAAGGCGGGACTCCATACTCCCCATTCCTTTTGAAAGTGGGTGGCGCAAGAGGCCGTGAGCGATTGCTCCACTACGAACTCACGGCGCCGTCTTCTTCTTCGTCAGCGCCGCCCACAGCGAGTCGATGAGGTCGGTGGCGGCGCGGAGGTAGTTGTCGGTCTTGAAGGCGTTGACGTGCTGGACCAAGGTGTTGAGCCAATAGAAGGGGCGGCGCAGGGGATAGCCTTCGTCGATGGGGTGAATTTCGCGGTAGGCGTCGAAAAAGGGCTGGCCGACGGTTTGCCAGATTTCCAGGTAGGCCAGCTCATACTCGGGATGGGCGAAGAGGCCCGAGGGATCGACAAAGCCGCTCAAACGGACCTCGCCATTCTTCCGCGGCGCGACGATGACGTTGGTGGCCCAGATGTCGCCGTGGACGAGCGTGGGCTTGGCCGCGCCGGCGAACAGACGCTCGAAGACGTCCAGGAGCCGGCGAAGGCGCCGAAGCGTTTCGTCCGCGAGGAGCCGCTCGCCCTCGGCCTTGCGCACGCGCTCTTCGGCCATGCGATGAAACCAGCGCCACCAGTCCTTCTGTTCCGGCGCGGGCGAGTCGGTCGCGGGCAGCGCCTCGCCGATGGGGCCGAACCACGGGGCGTGGCATTGGTGCAGTTCGGCCACGGCGCGCCCGATCTGGCCTTGGAGGTCCTTGTACCCTTGGTCGGAGAGCCAGCGCGCCTGGCTGAGGTTCACTCCTTCGAGGCGCTCCATGAGGTAGTAGGAGTGGGGGATGACCTGCCCGGAGAGGTCGCAGTACCGCGGCTCCGGCACGGGGAAGCGCGTGGCGCCGCGATAGAACTGCAGGCGGGCGAACTCGGCGCCGAGGCGTTTTTCCTCCGGCTCGTTGGAGACTTTCAGGACGACGCGCTCGCCCTCGGCGCCGTAGACGACTTCGAGGACGGTGTCGACGCAGCCGCCGCTCAGGGAGTTGACTTCATGGATCTCCGGGGCGGCGCCCAGCCACGCCCCGAGCGCATCGGCGACTTGGTCGGGACGCAGATCGACGCGGGGATGAATCGGTTGGTCGGCCATCGGCGGCATTCCCTGGCGCATAGGGTCGCATGAGGAATGCGGAATGTCGAATGCGGAGTGCGGAATGGGGAATGAAGAGTGCGGAGTGCGGAGTGCGGAATGTGAGATGAATCGAACGGCCCGCGGCAATCAAGGCGCGTTTGTCCCGCACTCCGAACTCAGAACACCGCACTCCGCGCTCGGTTCACGCGGCCTTCTTCTTCGGTTTGGCGGCCGGCGCTTTGGCGCTCTTGCCGCTCTGTTTGGTTTTGGCCGGATCGTAATTGGGATTGGGCGACATCATTTGCGCGCCAACCGACTGGCGCCAGTTCGCAAGGAGGGTTTTCATCTCGTCAGCTTTCTTCGGCATCGACGGCGCAAGGTCCTTCGTTTCGCCGAGGTCGTCCTTGAGGTTGTAGAGTTCGACGTTTCCGTCCTCAAAGAACTCGATCAGTTTGAAGTCGCCCTGGCGGACCACGCCGCCCGGCATGCCGGCGTGGTAGTGCGGGTAGTGCCAGAAAATGGGGCCGCGGTCGAACGCGCCAGGCTTCGTCAGGGCGGGCAGGAAGCTGCGCCCGTCGATGGGGCGGTCGGCGGGCGGATCGACTCCGGCCATCTCCAGAATGGTCGGGAAGAAGTCGACGCTCGTGACGATGGCGTCGCTCGCCGCGCCGGCGGGAACGACGCCCGGCCAGCGAACGATCATCGGCTCGCGGATGCCGCCTTCGTAGAGCATGCCCTTGGAGCCGCGCAACGGGGCGTTGGAGGTCGAGCCGGCGAGGCCGCCGTTGTCGGACATGAAGAAGACGACGGTGCGGTCGGCCAGGCCGAGGTCGTCGAGTTTCTTCAGAATCCGCCCGACGCTTTCATCCACACTCTCGATCATCGCCGCGTACTTGGCGTTCTTCTGCGGATCGTCGGGGCGGACCTTGGCCTGATACTTGGCGACCTTCTCCTGCTTCGCCTGGATCGGGGTGTGGACGGCGTAGTGGGCGAAATACAGGAAGAACGGCTTGTCCTTGTTCCGGTCGAGGAACGTCTCGGCCTCGGTCGTCAGGCGGTCGGCGAGGTATTCGCCCGGCTGTCCTTGTTCGAGACCGAGCAGGCCCTTGCCGCCTTTCATGTAGGGAAAGAAGTGCGAACCGACGGAGCCGGCCGAGCCGCCGCCGACGCTGAAGTCAAATCCCTGCTTCTCGGGATAATACGGCTCGCCTCCCAGGTGCCACTTGCCGAC
>JAPLSS010000235.1 GCA_026398515.1 Candidatus Sumerlaeota bacterium
AACCTTCCCGACATCGTGGCGCGCGTCGACCGGAACGGCCGCTTTGTCTATGTGAACCCGGCCGTTCAGAGCCTCGGCTCGATCCCGCCGGAGGAATACCTGGGGAAGTCGTTCGAGGAGGTCGGCGTCGGCCCGGACCTCTGCCGGCTCTGGCGAGAGAAGGTCGAGACGGTCTTCGCCACGCGCCAACCGCTGGAGAGCGAATTCCGATGGGCGGGGCCGGCCGGGGCGATGGTTTTCAACCTGCGGATCATCCCGGAATTCCAGCCGGACGGCCGCGTAGATAGCGTCTTGTGCATGGCGCGCGACGTGACCGAGCACAAGCGGGCCGAAGCGGAGATCCGGAATCTGGCGAAGTTCCCCGCGGAAAGCCCGTTCCCTATCATGCGCCTGAGCGCCGAGGGCGAGATCGTCTACGCCAACGCGGCGAGTCGGCGGCTGCTGAAGAAGATCGGCGCGCAGGCGCCGGACCTGTGGAAAGAGGTGGTCGCCGAGTCGCTGGCCATGGAGGCGGCCCGGCAAATGGAATACGAGGCCGCGGGCCGCTTTTACTCCGTGTTTGTCGCCCCCTCCCCGGGCGAGGGATACGTGAATCTGTACGCGGTGAACATCACCCCGCAAGTCCGCGCCGAGCGGCAGGCCGTGGCGGCGCGGGATTTCTATCTGAAGTTGCTGGAAGAGTTCCCCAACCCGATCTGGCGGGCGAATCGCCAGGGCGAGTGCGACTACTGCAACAAGACCTTCCTGGACCTGACCGGGAGGACTCTGGAGCAGATGGCCGGCAAAGGGTGGCTGGAGACCATCCATCCCGACGATCGGGAGCGCGTGGCGGCGATCAATGCGGAGTCGTACGAGGCCCGCCGCTCGTTCCTGGCCGAATTCCGGCTGCGCCGGCGCGACGGGGAATACGCGTGGCTCGTCGTATTCGGCACGCCGTTCTACGACTTGAATGGGCAGTTCGCGGGCTTCATCGGCTCGTGCTACGACATCACCGAGCGCAAGGCCGCCGAGGAGGCGTTGCGCGAAGCCACCGAGCATTTGCGCGCCGTCATCTGGGCTTCGCCGCTGGCCATCCTGGCCTACGATCTCGACGGCCTGATCACCATGTGGAACCCGGCCGCGGAGCGAATCTTCGGCTGGACGGAGGACGAGGCGCTGGGCCGGTTCAACCCGGCGATTCCTCCGGATCAACGGGAGGAATTCCGCCGGTTGTGCGACAGCGTGGCCCACGGCCAAACCTACACCGGCCTGGAAAGCCATCGGCAGCGCAAGGACGGCTCGCTGATCGACACCAGCATCTCGCTGGCGACCATCCACGACCGGGAAGGGCGGGTCACGGGCATCCTGGCCGTCGTCGAGGACGTCACCGGGCGCAAGAAGGCCGAGCAGGAGAAAGAGCGGCTGGAAGACCAGCTGCGCCACTCGCAGAAAATCGAAGCCATCGGCAACCTGACCGGCGCCATCGCCCACGACTTCAACAACCTGCTCTCCCCGATCCTGGGCTATTCCGAGCTGGTGTTGATGGACCTGAAGCCGGGCGCGCCGCTGCACGACGAGGTCGACCAGATCCGCAAGGCGGCGATGCGGGCGAAGGACCTGACGGGCCAGTTGCTGGCCTTCGGGCGCAAGCAGCTCTTGGAGTTGAAAGCGCTGGACCTGAACGCGTTGATCGGCGACTTCGAGAAGATGCTGCGTCGCCTGGTCCGCGAAGACATCGAGTTGCGGTTCTGCCTCGGCGAGTCGCTGGGCAGCGTCCGAGCGGACCCCTCGCAAATCGAGCAGATTCTGCTCAACTTGGCCGTCAACGCCGAAGACGCGATGCCCGAGGGCGGCCGGTTGACAATCGAGACGGCCAATGTCCAGCTCGACGAGGAATACGCGAGGACGCATCCGTCGGTGCAGCCAGGGCCGCACGTGCTGCTGGCGGTTAGCGACACCGGCTCCGGGATAGACGAGGCGACGCAGCGGCGCATCTTCGAGCCCTTCTTCACGACCAAGGAGCGGGGCCGGGGAACGGGCCTGGGCCTGGCGACCGTCTACGGCGTCGTCAAACAGCATGGCGGGAGCATCTGGGTCTACAGCGAGGTCGGCCACGGGACCACGTTCAAGGTGTACCTGCCGCGGGTGGACGAAGCCCCGGAGGCCCTCGGCGCGCCGGGAGGCGCAAGCGGCGTGCGCGGCAGCGAGACGGTGCTGGTGGTCGAGGACGAGCCGATGGTGCGCAATTTTGTCTGCGACGTCCTGCGGACGAACGGCTACAGCGTCATCGAAGCCGAGAACCCCGAGGACGCCCTGTTCGTCGCCGGCCAGCACGAACAAACGATCGACCTGCTGGTCACCGACGTCATCATGCCGGGCATGAACGGCAAGGAGTTGTTCGACAAAACCGCCGCCTTCCGCCCCGGCATGAAGGTCCTGTACATGTCCGGCTATACGGGCGACACCATCGTCCACCACGGCATCCTGGATTCCGGCATTCGCTTCATTCAGAAGCCCTTCACCGTGCAGACGCTGACGCAGAAGGCGCGCGAGGCGTTGGAAGGATGAGGGGATTGCCGATTGTCGGTCGAATCACAACGATTGAGCTTGGCGTCTTCGATCAGCAGCTTGTTCAGCGGCCTACTCTCGCCACAAAGACACAAAAGCGCAAACGAGATATTCCCTTTGCGCCTTTGTGTCTTTGCGGTGAATCTTAATCGTTCAATCGGCAATCGGCTATTGGCCATTGCCTATTGGCTATTGCCTATCCTGCTCTTTCTCCAACTGGGCGACCCGCTTGAGCAGCCGCGGCAAGCGCCGCAGCGAGGCGGCGACGTGCGTCCATTCCTTGCCGTCGATGGCGGGGATGCCGATGACCGCGGCCCCGTCGGGGACATTGGACAGGACCGCCGACTTGGCGCCGATCTGAACCCCGCGCCCCACCCGCGTGTTGTCCTTCACCCCGGATTGGCCGGCTACCACGCAGTCGTCGCCCAGAGTCGCGGAGCCGGCGATGCCGACTTGCCCCGTGAGACGGCAGCCGCGGCCGATCGTCACATTGTGAGCAATATGAACTAAGTTGTCCAACTTCGTCCCCGCTCCAATGCGAGTCTCGTCGAGGAACGCGCGGTCGATCGCGCAGTTGGCGCCGATCTCCACGTCGTCCTCGATGACCACCACGCCCACCTGCCGGATTTTCATCAACCGCCCGCCGACCAGCTCGAAGCGGAAACCGTCCGAGCCGATGACCGCGCCGGAGTGGAGGATGCAGCGATCGCCGATCGTCACCCGGTGGTAAACGTGGACGCCCGGATAGAGGAGGCAATGGCGGCCGATCCGCGCCTCCGCCCCGATGGTCGAGCCGGCGCCGACGACCGTCCCCTCGCCGACGACCGCGCGCTCGCCGATGGCCACGTGCGCGCCGAGCGAGAGCCCGTCGCCGAGTTGCGCGCTTTCGGCGACGGCGGCGGTCGGATGAATCCCCTCGGCCACGGGCGGCTGCGGACGGAAGAGTTCGATCAAGCGGTTGACCGCGCTCCAGATCTCCTTCACGCGCAGCGTGGGGCGCTCGGGCGTCGCCAGGCCTTCCGGCGCGAGGAACGCCCCGGCCCGCGACTCGCGCGCCTCGGCGGCGCCTCTCGCCGAGGCGATGAACGAGAGGTCCGACGGCCCGGCCGACGTCAGCGTGGCGAAGCCGCCGACGGGTTGGGCGGGGTCGGCGCGCTCCAGCGTCGCGTCGAGCCTTTCAGCCAACTCGCCCAGGCGAAACGCGCGTGGTTCGGCGGGGGCGACATCCAAGCGATTGGTCTTCATGGGCGGCCTTTCAACGAGCGGGTGGCGAGACGCGGTTTGGGGCGCAGGCTTTCCAGCCTGTGTGTCATGAAGCGCTGTGGGATGCCCAAGATCACAGTCGGGAAGGCCTGCGCCCCAAACCGCGTCTCGCCACCTAGAAAAGGGACATGCGCCAAATCAGTCAAGCCGGAATTTGCGTTGACAGCGCGGGGCCAGACGCCAGTAGCATGCATCACATTCCCCAGGGAAAGGAGGTGATACATGCTATGAAGACGCCAAACCTCTTGGCGCGCAGCGCCGTGGCGTCGCTGGCGGCCGCGAGCTTCCTGTTCGCGGGCGTGTTCAGCGCGGCGCCGGCGCCGGCGCCGGGCGCCGGGCGCGGCTTCAACAACAGGAGCGGGGCGCTGGATTCTCCGGAATATTATCAGAAATCGACCGAGCCGATCACCACGCCGAGCATCGTCAAGGGACAGCCGGCCGGCATCGAGGTCGGCCAGTGCCCGCCGGATTTCGAGTTGCAGCCCATCCAACCGTACGCGGACTTTGAGAAGTGGCTGGGGGCCGATGCGCCGAAGACGTTCGAGGACAAGGTCAACCTCTCGAAGTTCGTCGGCAAGGCGCCGATCCTGCTCCTCTTCGGCAGCTACACCTGACCGCCTTTCAAGAGCCAGGTTGGCTCCATGAAAGCCCTCTACGACGCCTATAAGGACAAGGCTGTCATCGTTGTCGTCTACATCCGCGAGGCGCATCCCGCTCAGGCCAGCCAGACCGCCGAGACCGCCGACTGGAAGGCGATCAACGGCACGGTCTTCTACCAGCCGAAAACCTATGAGGAACGGCGGAAACTGGCCGAGACGGCGTGCACGTTCTGGTCGCTGAACATGCCGGTGCTGGTCGACACGATGGAGCCCAGCATCGGCAAGTTGTACAAGGCGTTTCCGAACCGCCTCTACTTGATCGACACGACCGGGAAGATCGTCTTCCACGGGGTCGAAGGCCCGCAAGGCGTGAACGTGCACCAGGGCGAGATCGAACTGCGCAAGCGGCTCGGCATGCCCGAAGGCCCGCTGGTCACCCCGGAGCGCCGCGTGGGCGCCGCGCCCGCCGCGCCGGCCGGCCGCGGCCGCATGCCCCGCGCGCAGTGACAACAGGCGCAAAAGGGGTGAAGGGCGCGAAAGGACGAGAAGGACCGAAAGGACAAAAAAGAAGAACCGCCTGACAGGGCCGGCTTTGTGATGTCCTTTGCGTCCTTACGGTCCTTCAAGTCCTTTTCGTCCTTCTCGCCCTTCACACGTTCTCACCCTTCGCACCTCTTCAGAGCGTCTTTGTCGTCGCCGCATCCTCTTTGCGCGAGAGCGGCGCCTTGTCCGAATGCGGCTTGTGGCAATCGAGGCACGAGGCCTTCTGTTCGGGCGCGGTGATCGGCATCGTGCCGTGCATGTCGCTCTTAGACAGGTCGACCACGTCGGGGTCGATTCCGTTGCGCTTCATCATCTCCTTGTCGCCGTGGCAGACGGCGCACCGCTCGACGATCTTGTCGGGCGCCATCGGCTCGGCCCCGGCGCCATGAGCGAAATGGCAGTCGCTGCAGGTCGGCGCGTCGGGATTGCCCTGAATGACCCCCTGTCCGTGCCGGCTCTTGAGGTACGCTTGCCAGGAGATCGTCTTGATGTCCTGTCCGGGCTGGGGCGGGCGTCCGTGGCACGAGGCGCAGAAGCGGGCGATCTCCAGCGTGGCTTTGTCCATGCGCCATTCGTAACGATTCTTCTCCGGCGACCAGTGGCGCCAGGCGCGGTCGGGCATCGTGCCTTCGACGTCCATGGCCAGGTGCGCGGCCGATTCGCCGTGGCACGTCACGCAGTAGAAATCGGCGGCTTTGTGCTTGTCGCCCTGGAACTGATCGGCGACCTGCGCATGGCACTCCAGGCAGTCCTCGGATTTCGCGGCGGCGCCGGGAGCGCGTGTGGGCGGCGCGGGCAGTTCGATCGTCAACGTCGGCGAGGATGTAGTGTCGGCATGCGCAGCGAGTAGAGCCGAAGGGAACAGTGGAAAACAGACGTCGATGGCAAAGAAGACCCACAGTCTACGGAGGGAGGCGGTCAACATAGGACATCCTCATCAGAAACTTGAAGAGTATGGAGTCCCGCCTTTAAGCGGTTCGTTAGCGGAATGCCGATCCTCAAGCGCTGACTCGAGTCTTCGCATTCCGCCTGAAGGCGGGACTCCATACATAAAAACCGATGTCTTCCTTGTCTTGTGGAAAATGTTAAGACTTGCCTCAGCCGGTTGGCTTCAGCCAGCGGCCCCCGGCGGGCCTTGGATCGGCAGGCGGAACGCGAAGGTCGAGCCGACGCCGACCTCGCTTGTCACGCCGATGCGCCCGCCGTGGGCCTCGACGATCCGCTTGCAGATGGCCAGCCCCAGCCCGGTGCTCCGTTCGCCGGCCGTCGGGCGCACGGTGGTGCGGCCGAAGTCGG
>JAPLSS010000637.1 GCA_026398515.1 Candidatus Sumerlaeota bacterium
ATAAAGGCCGGCGCCTCCATGGCGCCGCGACGCGCGGCGTCTGGTTTGGCGGGACGGCGGGCTTCCAGGATGGCGATGGACATCTCCCTCGGCTCCTTGTTCGCCTCGGAGTTCGGTCGGGCGGCGCCGGGGGGAAAAGAAAAACCCCGGAATCGTCGCCGCCGATTCCGGGGTCTTGGTCTCTGGTCTTCTGGGATTCGCGTCAGCGAGTCAGCATGGACCTTTCCCCGGTCTCGGCGAGGCCGAAATAGAACCACCAAAAAAAGAACCGGGCGAAAGCGTTGCTCACGAGGGCAAAACCCTTCGGCAAAATGCTGGGCAGCTTATAGGCGAAGGGGAGGGAGAACGTCAAGGGAAGAATCGTCGATTGTCGATTGCCGAATTGGCCGCAACGAACGCAGAGAACGCAGAGAACACAGAGAACACAAAGATCAGAAATCCCTTCTCTGCGTTCTTTGCGTTCTTTGCGGTAAATCATTTCAATCGACAATCGCCAATCCCATCAGCGCGGCAGCGCCCCGACAAGCCGCTCGTATTCGGCCATGACCTTCTGCAGGTCTTCCCAGCACTTGCGCTTCTCGCCCGGAGAGCGCAGCAGGTAGGCGGGATGGAAGGTCGGCATGAGCGGAATGCCATGGTATTCGCGCCACTCGCCGCGCACGCGCGTGATGGAGACTTTGGCGCCGAGCAGGCATTGCACGGCGACCCGTCCCAGCGCCACAATGAGTTTGGGTTGGATGATGTCCAACTGGCGCAACAGGTAGCTCTCGCAGGCCTGGACCTCCCCCGGCAGCGGATCGCGGTTCTCCGGCGGGCGGCACTTGATGACGTTGCAGATGAACACGTCGTCGCGGCGGAAATGCATCGCCTCGATCATCTTCGTCAGCAGATCGCCCGCGGGCCCGACGAACGGCCGGCCCTGCCGGTCTTCATGATAGCCCGGCGCTTCGCCGACGAAGACGATCTTTGTCTCCGGGTTGCCTTCGCCGGGCACGGTGCGGGTGCGGCTGGCGCACAGGCCGCATTTGCGGCATTGGGCCACTTCGGCGGCCACTTGGCGGAGCGCCTGGATCTTGGAATCATCCGACGGCGCCGCCTCCGACGCCGCCGCGCCAGCCGGCGTTGGCGGAGCGATCGAAGCGGTCGCGGACGCCATCTCGACGACCGCCGCCGAGGCGGACGCCTCGATCGGCGGCCCCAGCGGCAGCACGAGGAAGCCCGCGCGATCGAGCATGCGCAGGTAGTTCAGCGCTTCGTCGCGAGAGGAGAGGGACATCGCATCGGGCATGGCGGTCATAATGGCGCGCTTTCCAGCCTGTGATCGCGGGCATTTCGCGCTACTCTTCGATTCACAGGCTGGAAAGCCTGCGCCACTACGAACTCTTGGCGACAAAGTCGAGAATGGCCGCGGCGACGCGCTCCTTGGTCTGCTTCGGGATGAGATGGCGCTCGCCGGCGCGCCCCAGGATGACGGCTTCGTTCTCGGCGCTCGCGAAGCCGATGTCGGAGCGCGACACGTCGTTCAGGACGACGAAATCGTGGTTCTTCTTCTTCAACTTCGCTGCCGCGCGCGCTTCGCCTTCATGGGTCTCGGCGGCGAACAGGACCAACGTCTGCCCGGGCTGGCGATTCTTGCCCGCCCAGGCCGCAACGTCGTCGGCGAGCGCGAGTTCGAGCGTCTGGCCCCCTTTGCCCTTGAGCGTTTTCTCGGCGGATCGCCGCGCGGGCCTATAGTCGGCGGGCGCGGCGGCGAACAGCGCCAGGTGGCACTGGGCAAAACGCGCCTGCACGGCCTCAAGCATCTCGGCGGCCGCAATGACGGACACGCATTCGACATCGGGCGGAGGCGCAAGCTCCGTCGGCCCGGAAACCAGGACCACCTTGGCGCCGCGCGCGGCGGCTTCGCGCGCCAACGCGTAGCCCATGCGGCCGGTCGAGGGGTTCGAAAGGAAGCGCACCGGATCGAGAAACTCGCGGGTCGGACCAGCGGTGACCAGAACCGTCCGGCCCGCCATGGCGCCGCGCCGCGCCAGCCGCCGCGCGATGGCTGCGAACAAGTCGTCGACCTCGGCCAGGCGGCCCGGGCCCACTTCGCCGCAGGCCAGGCGGCCTTCCCCCGGGCCGACGATTTCCACTCCGCGCCGGGCGAGCGTCGCCAGGTTTTCGGTCGTCGCCGGGTGCTGGAACATCGACGTGTTCATCGCCGGCG
>JAPLSS010000551.1 GCA_026398515.1 Candidatus Sumerlaeota bacterium
TACAGCAGGCGTTCGGCCTTGATGGCGCCAATGGGGAACAAGAGGTTCGAGGTCAGCGACATCGTCAGCGCATAGAACCCGATGGCGAACGCGATCGTCGGACTCTCCCACAGGCCGACCAGAAAGGCGACACACAACGCCCCAAGTTCCATCGCGCCGAGCAGGACCCCGGTTTCCAGAAACGAGTGAGACACCGGCTCGGCATTGTATGAATAGTCGGCGCACAGGCGTTGCGGCCAGGCCAGCAGCCACAGGTAATCGCCTTGGATGCGTAGCGCGGTGGCCACGCGTTGCGGCGTTGGAGAGCTGAAGATCGGATTGTCCTGGAACGCGATCGACGTCACGTCCGGCCGCGTCACCGCGCCCAGCACCTCGTGGCGCGCGCCCAGGTAAGCGGCCGTGACCGCCAAAATCGCGGCCAATCCCGGGGCGATCCGCCGCGCGATGCTCTTCCAGGACGCCGTCGGCCGCCCCGCCAGCTGTTCGACGCGCCGCCAGATCACCACTTCCAGGATCGCCACCCCCGCCAGCGTCAGCGCGTTTTCCTTGCTGAACACGCCCAGCGCATACGCCGCCGCCACTCCCAGCGCCCACAGCCCCGCGCCGCTCAGCGACTTCGACTCCCGCGCCTTTCGCCACGCCAGGAGCGCGAGAAAAAAGCCGGCCGCCGCCAATAACTCGGCCCGGCCGACGACGCCGGCCACCGTTTCCGTGTGGATGGGATGCAGCGCGAACAGCAGTCCCGTCGCTGCGCCCAGCATCCGCCGGCCGAACAACCCCGCGACCATCCAGGCCGCCAGGCAGCTGACCAGCCCGTGAAGCAGAACATTCGTCAGATGAAACCCTCGGGGATACAGCCCGGCTCCGTCGCCTCTCAGCGTCTTGGCCGCCGCGTAGTTCAGCGCATAGCTGAGGATGGTCAGCGGCCGATACTCCATCCCCTTGGTCAGGTCGTTCCAATAGGAGGTCAGGAAGATGCCGCGCGGCCGGTCGAGATGCCGGATTCTCAAATCGTGCGCCACCACCGCCACGTCGTCGAAGGCGAATTCATTGCCCAACGAATTGGCATAGACCAGCGTGGCGGCCAGGAAGATCGCCACGTATTCGCCCACCGGCGCCAGGCGCCGCGCGCCCCGTCGCAGGAGGTTCTCCACCTGTTCCAGCACGTTTGGACGGTCCGCGGCCGCATGGTCCGCCGCGGAAAGAGCCGCCCTTTTTCTCTGGGAAGCCAGCGCCACGGTTTGCGCCTTGTCTAGGAACAAATGCTCCTTGTCTCGCCCCATTTTACCACGGGCCTCCTAACGATATAGAGCTTGAATGCGCGCCGCAAGCCCATATACGCTTGATAAGCGCGTTAGAGGAGGCCGCCGATCGCCTGCCGAGCCGTCCCACGCGTCCGATCTGTCCGAACAAAGAACACAAGACGCCGCGGCGAATAGACTCGCGCCGCAGAATCATCCAGATGCGCTTCCGCGGAGGCCCCTCATGGCGCTCAACCTGGCGCAGAAACTCATCGCCGAACACTTGGTGGCCGGGTCGCTTCAACCGGGAGAGGACATCGCCCTGCGCGCCGACCAAACGCTGTTGCAGGATCCCGCGGGCGTCGTCGCCTGCTTGATGTTCGAAGCCATCCAGACGCCCCGCGCCCAGACCAAACTGTCGGCGATTTACGTCGATCACAACGTCCGGCAGTCCAGCGTGGAAGACGCCGACGCCCATCGCTATCTGCGGACCTTCGCGGCGAAGCATGGCCTGTACTATTCCCCGCCCGGCAACGGCATCGGCCACCAAGTGCACTTGGAGCGCTTCTCCGTCCCCGGCCAGACGCTTCTGGGCGTCGACCCGCGCACGCCCATGGCCGGCGCCATGGGCATGCTGGCGCTGGAGGCGGAGGCGATCGATCTGGCGATGGTTCTGGCCGGCGGCCCGTATTTGACGACCATGCCGCGTGTCCTCGCGGTTCATGTGAATGGCCGGCTGCGGCCGTGGGTCTCCGCCAGGGACATCGCGTGGGCGCTTCGCGGGATGGTTCCGCCTGGCGCCGTCGGATGCATCCTCGAATACGTCGGCGCGGGCCTCGACAGGCTTCCGCTTTGCCAACGCGCCACCCTCGCCGGCATGACCTGTGATATGGGGGCCCGGGCGTCGGCGTTCCCCAGCGACGCGATGACCCGCCGATTCCTCCAGGCTCAAAGCCGGGAGGACGCCTGGCAACCGCTGGCCGCCGACCCCGGCGCGCGCTATGACGGCGACATCGAGATCGACTTGGCCGGCGTGGAGCCTGTGATCCTCCAATTGACCGACGGCGCGTCGGTCGTCAAAGTCTCCCAGCTCGCCGGCATGCCCATCGACCAGGTGTGCATCGGCTCGTGCGTCAACGGGTCGTTTCGCGACCTAATGGTCGTGGCGCGCGCGCTGAAGAGCCAAAAGCGGCGCCCGCGCGTCAGTCTGGTTCTAGCCCCCGCCTCGCGCCAGATCCTGCTCAATCTGATGGCCAATGGCGCGCTGAGCGATCTCCTGGCGGCGGGCGCGCGACTGACCGAGCCGGCCTGCGGCCTGTGTTATGAAGGCGGCCAGGCGCCCCCGTCCGGCGGTGTCTCCTTGCAGACCTTCAGCCGCCTTCCCCCCGCAGGCGTGTCGCCCTCCGACTCGCGCGTCTACCTCTGCTCGCCCGAAACCGCCGTGGCTTCGGCGATTGCCGGACAGATCGCCGATCCGCGCTCTCTGGGCAAACCGCCGTCCGTGGAATTCCCGGAACGATTCCTCATCGACGATGCCGCGCTGCAACCGCCCCTGGCCGACGGGGTCGGGGCGCCGATCGTCCGCGGCCCCTCCCTTCGCCCCGTCCCGTTGCCGGAGCCGCTGCCCGACGCGTTGGAGCTGCCCACGCTCCTCAAGGTCGGCGACCGCGTCGGCGAAGGGCAAATCCTGCGGTCACGGCCCGAGATCCGCGCGCCCTGGCCCGACCTCGACGCCGTGGCCGATAGCGCGTTCCAAGCCGTGGACCCGGGGTTCGCCGCGCGCGCGAGGGAGCGCCGGGCGGGCATCCTCGTCGCCGGCGGCGAGTTTGGGTTCGGCGTCTGCTCGCAAATGGAGGCGTTGGTTTTGGCGCGTCTGGGCGTGCGAGCCGTGCTGGCCCGCTCTTACTCCCCCGCACTGCGCGAGGGTCTGATTGGGTGGGGCATCGCCCCGCTTCTTCTCCTCGACGGGGACGAGTGGGGGCGATTTCACCAGGGCGACCGGATTTCCCTCACGGGCCTGCACGCCGCTCTGGCGCCCGGAGCGCCGCCGTTCGACATCCGCAACCGGGACAAGCGGGCGACGTGCCGCGTGGCGCACAATCTGTCCCGGCGGGAGGGGAGAATCCTTTTGGCCGGCGGAAAACTGCGCTGCGCCACCCTCTGCGCGGCCGACCTGTGAGGGGATTCTCGATTTTCATTTCAGGCCTATCCCCCTGATGCATGTGCGCGCAAAATGCAGCCTTTCTCGGCGGCGCCCAGCGCAACCCATAGCGCGTGCCTGCATCAAGGGGATAGGCCTTTTTCATCTAATCCGCGCCCCACAGAAGGCCCGTCCAGATCCATCCGCGGTTGCCATTTTCGTGCCGCACTTCCACCCAGTCGCCTTGCTGCTGGACAATCTCGAACATGACCTTCTGCTCGGCATGGGCCAGGATTTCGTACTCCTTGCCCGGGCCGCCGCGCAAGTCGGCGGTCGTGCCTTTGACGATCGCCGTGTGTTTCGTCGACAGCCGCGACTCGTGGACCCAGCCCTTGGTTCCCTCCCAATCCTCCACCTGGACGTAATCGTCCTTGCGATCCAAAGCGCGCAACGGATAGTCGCGCGCCAGCACCCACAAGATCTCCTGGTCCTTGCCCGGGTCTTTGCGCAGGTTCGTCTGGCCCTCGCTCACGCTGACGTAGGCTGTCTTGCCCAACAGCGAGCTGCGAACCCAGCCGGTCTTCTTCGACATCGCCTCCACCTTCTCATAATCGCCCGACTTTTCGCCGAGACGCTTCACCGGGCTGTATTTCCCCAGCTCTTCCAGGATCTTGCTCGACGACGCCTGGGTCGACCGCAGGTTGCACGACTCGCCCGTCACGATGACCCAATTCTTGTCCGCGCCCACCTTCGGAGCGGCCAGGGCGGTCGTGCCGGACGTGGGCCCTCCGCGGGTTTCGGCGACGGGGCCTTCGCGCTCTTCGGCTTCGATTCCGGCGCCGCCGCCTTGGAGGAACCGCCTTTGCCGGCGGACGATTTCGAAGGCGCCCCCTTCGCTGTTGAGGACTTCCCCGCGGCGGCCTTCTCCGGCGCCGTTTTTGACGATTCTTTCTTCGCCGACGTCGTCGCCGCCTTGGACGACCCGCCCGACGAGGCCTTCGGCGTCGGCTCCGCGCCAGGCGCCGTCGCGGTCAACAGCGCCAGAACAAGAAAGCCACACAAGAGGGTAAACCGCATGGATGGACTCCTTCTTGGTCGGATGGGGCCTTGCACGGGGAAGGGCCTGAACGCCAACTATCTAAGGCGTTCCCGCTGGCCGCTGTCAACGGGTTTCCCTTATTCCTGGATCCCCGCGGTCGTCCCACGACGCCGCTCGCCGATGACGAAAACACGACTGCTTGACGGCTGTTGTTGTTTGGGCGGCTTCTGGGGGCGCGGCCTCGTTTATCCCGCCGCCTTGCCCAACTCCTTGGACCGCGCTACGGCGGCCGCCACGCAGCGCTTGACCAGGCCCTCGAAGCCGCCTTCGCGAAGCGCGGCCAAGCCCGCCGCCGTCGTCCCGCCTTTCGAGGTGACTTTCTCGCGCAGCGCGGCGGGGCCGTCCGCGGACGAGCGAGCCAGTTTGCCCGCGCCAAGCGCCGTTTGGATCGTCAGCGCCGTGGCGGTTTCGCGGTCCAATCCGGCGGCGCATCCGCCTTCGATCAACGCTTCCATCAGGTAGAAAAAGTACGCCGGCCCGCTCCCGCTCAGGCCGGTCACCGCGTCCAATTGTTCCTCTTGGACCGCTACGGCGATGCCCACGGAACGGAACAACTCCAGGGCCGTGTCGAGATCCGCCGCCGTGGCCCATCGCCCCCGCGCCAACGCCGAGGCGCCTTCGGCCACCAGGGCCGGGGTGTTGGGCATGACGCGCACCACGCGCGGCGAGCCCCCGATCCGCGTCTCAATCGCCCGCGTCGGCGTGCCCGCCAGGATGGAGATGAAGAGGTGGCGCGGCTCGGCCCCCGGCGCCACTTCGGGCAACAACTCGGCGGCGTTCTGCGGCTTGACGGCCAGCACGATGGTCTCCGCCCGCTTCAACGTTTCGGCCACGGAGCCGGCCGGTTTGGCGCCTGCCGCCGCCGCCAGCTGGGCCGATTTTTCCGCGACGATGTCGTAGATCGCCAAATCCGCGCCGTCGGCCAGGCCGGCCTTGACGAACCCGTGAGCCAGCGCCGTGGCCATATTCCCCGCCCCGAGAAACCCGATTCGATGCCCCATGAAAGAACCCTCGCCTTTGTGGAGTGGCGCAGGCTTTCTAGCGTGTGAACGACGCCCACTCCCTATTCGTGTCATCACAGGCTAGAAAGCCTGCGCCACTCAAACCGCCGATTCTCACGTGTTTCCGAGTGCCGCCATGAGCCATGTGGCGCCCTCTTGCCCTTTGGGTCCTTGATGTCCCTTATGTCCCTTGACTCCCCTCCGAATCCGCAACGCCGCGGAACAGCGCCGACCCGATGCGCACGAGAGTCGCCCCTTCTTCCACCGCGACCTCAAAATCGCTGCTCATGCCCATCGACAGTTCCCGCAGCCGTTCCGGCCGGACCCCGGCGTCAAGCAACTGGTCGCGCAGACGCCGCAGCCCTTGAAACGTCGGACGCGCCTGCTCCAGGTCCTCGACCAGCGGCGCCATGGCCATCAAGCCTTCCAGTTGGACCCCGTCCAGCGTTTCGGCCAGATCGAACAGCGCGCGCGCCTCCGTCCAGTCGCCGATCTCGTGGCGCTGAAGCTCGCCCTGGAAGCGGATCGGGGTGGGGTCGTTGGGGTCGATC
>JAPLSS010000442.1 GCA_026398515.1 Candidatus Sumerlaeota bacterium
TAATGCAATCGCTTGGCAAACTGCACAGTCACGGGGCACCCAACAGACCAAAGAAGCTTTTTGTTTGACAATCTCCCGTCGCCCTCGGCTAGAATTGTTGGCATCAGCTCGCAATCCTTTTCGTTCGCTACCGGACCAATCCCGCAGGAGCGTTAGAATGCAGACCTCTGAGCTCATAGATGCATTGTCAGGTCTTCTGAAAGGCACCAACGGACTTCTCCGCAACCTCAAGGCCATCCAGCGACTGGACAAGGACAGGGAAGCGAATCTTCCCTCGTTGCGACGCACCCTTTCCCGGCTTGACCCTTCTTCCCTCCATCCCCATCTCAGCTCCAATCTCATCGAAGACATCAAGCACTGGAAGACCGAATACGAGGAAGGACTGCTTCGTGAATCCGAGCGTGAATTCGCCCGGTTGGGCATCACGATTGAGGCTGAACTCCATAAGAACGGACTGCGTTCCTCCCAGAAAGGCTCAGGCATCGCTGTCGGCGTGTTTCTGCTGAAGTGGGACAAGTCCCGACGTGTTGTGCAGATCTTTTATGGTCCGGAAGAAGAAGAACTCGCCAAATGCCCTCTTTCCGCCCGCCAAGTCGTCGCCACTCTTATGGAACAAAGGCGTTCCCTCGGCTCCACATTGCCCCCTGAAGAGTTCCTCTCAAGGCTTAAGCAGGCATACCTTCGGGTCAACCGTGAGTCCCCGGCGCAACCTGTTCCTCTCACCGAAATTCTCCCCGAGATCTCACTCTTGTGCCAGAAGAACCAATTCCGCCGCAACCCTGTTCGTGAAAATTACGTAAGCTATTCACGGGCGCATTTCAGCTACGACCTCTATCGTTGCAGAGGGGAAGGCGTGCAGATGGGGCTTCGCCTTCGGACAGCCACCTTCGCTCGGACCAGTTCACGAGCCGGTTTTCTTTGGGTTCCCAGCGCCGACTCCACCGATGGCGGGGACCGCTATTCCGACCTTACTTTCGGAAGGACATGACATGGCTGATCTCACTCAGATTATCGCCCGGCGCATCGTAGAAAGCGTTGGCCAAAGTGGAACTCCGCCGGAGTCCGGGTTTCAGTATTTCACGGCTGGTCTGGAACCTTATCTTAATTGCCTTGAAACGGACTATTTCTCATCGTACATTCGTGACGGAGGATCGGCCTTCAAGATGGTCGAGGGTGTGTATGGAGGTGGCAAGACCCACTTTCTGTATTGCGTGCGAGACCTTGCATGGAAGTTCAATTTCGATGTATCCTATGTAGTTCTCAGCCCACATAGCACACCCTTCCACGCTATGGATAAGGTGTACGCTGCGATTGCAGGGAATCTCCGTCCAAGGATGTCCCCCGAGGAACTTCTCTCAGGATATGAATCCGGGGTCTCTGCCTACCTGAAGCGCTGGTACATGGAGGAGGTCCATAGCATCATCGAGAATGGGACGCCTGAATCCGACGCCCCTCACGTTCTTCGTGAGCGGATCAGCACCTTCGAGGGCATCGAAAGCATAAGCTTCGCAAAAGCTGCAAAAAACGCCCTCTACGCTCTTCTTGATGACAATGACGAGCAGTTTGTCAACATCTGTCAGTGGCTGCACGGCGAAGGCTATGTGAGGCAGATCCATCAGCCGCTTGGGGTTTTGGAAAGAATCGACAAGACCAATGCGTTCAAGATGCTCCGCTCTCTGACCCAACTTATACGTCAGATGGGTCATTCGGGACTTGTGGTGCTTCTCGATGAGGCCGAACAGAGATCGAGCATGAGCACGCAGCAAAAGGGCATCCTGCAAAGCAATCTTCGGGAGCTCATAGACGCCTGCGGCCATACTTTCCTTCAGGGGGTCATGGTCTTCTATGCGGTTCCTGACGAGGCCTTCCTTGAAGGCCGCACACAGGTCTATGAAGCGCTGCGGCAACGCCTCAGCACCACCTTTGATGATCTAAATCCCACGGGCGTGCGGATCAGCCTCGAAAAGACAGTCGTTCACCCAGAGGAATTTCTGGCCGTCGTTGGGAAGAAGCTTGCGGCGGTCTACGAGGTCGCCTTTGGCCACCGATTCGATCCCGCAATGATGGACACGACGATAGCGTGCGTGGCCCGGAAGGCTTATGAGCAACGCTATGCGGACGCCGGGTACAAGCGCCTATTTGTGCAGATGCTCATTAGAGGGCTGCATTTTGTAAGGGCCAACGGCAGACCCCCAGAGGATTCCTTCTTCATGTCGAACGAGGGATAACCAACATGGTAATAGGGGATTGGGTATATCATAAGCTCCTTGGGCGTGGCGTGGTCGAAGCCTTGCGGAATAGCGGATACGAGGCCCGGATACGATTTGCCAAGGGGCTATATGCATGGGTGAAGCATGACCGCCTGATATTGATGCCTCACAAGGAAGTTGACGCTGCACAAGGCACGTTCCCGTCTAGCCTGGCAGGCCCGCCGGTGGGAGCGAATTCGCCCAGTCCGGCACCCGTCGCATCGGAATTGGACGTTGAGTCCAGGCCAGTGCTGAACGAGGCCTTGCATAAGGCTATGGATAGTGAGCCGGAAGCCCGGAGACTCCACACGCCATTGCCCGTTTTGCCGCCTACTCCGGGGACCCCCGCCAATGCTCTTGGTGGCTCTCAATCTTCGTCGTCGCAGGTAGGGATTGACCTAGGCGTCCGCCAAATCGCTGAGGCCACCATGTCGGCGCAGTCGGCCTCGAGCGCACTCCAATCGGCAAAAATGGTGCCCGCTACAACGATCACGTCCACGTCCGCTCTACTCTCCGGGAATGTGGCTTTTCCAAGACCAGCCGGTCTTGCGGCTGCAACTAGAACGGCAACCCCAGCACGCATTACCAGCCGTGTCGGCGCAATCCCCAGCTCGGATGGCGGGGTGTTTCGTGCAAAGGGGGTAATCGACTCCTTTGATGCGAGAAGGATGATTGAGTCCTTTCGCCTGGGGATTGTCCCCTTTGATTGTGTGCAGCATTTTACGTTCTGCCGAGAGGAGCAGACCCATCAGGTCAATGCTTGGTTACGGGATGCTTTCGGGACTACTTACTGCGTGGTAGGTGAGTATGGATCGGGGAAGACACATTTTCTTAACTTCCTGCGGGACGTTTTAGTTCACGGAGGGTACGCCGTTGCATATGCTTGTACCAATCCTAGCGAGACACCGTTTCATAGACCTAAGCGTGTCTTCGCAGAGTTCGCACGCAACCTCAGGTATCTCTCGCCCAAGACCCACGCCCTTTCTGGTTTTCGGGAGTTTCTCAGAGAGGCAAGGGCCGCTGGGGGCCTGAGTGATCACGTGTATTTTCGGCATATCAGCAGCGATTCCGAGGAGTCTCTTTGGGACTGGATTGAATGCTGTGAGCGCTACGGCGGCGCTGGTGGGGTGGCTGTGCCCACTCTGTATGACTATTCCACGGCGGCCAATGTCTATACCTACCTTCTCAGCGGTCTGGGGCATGCTGCTTCCGAAATCCTAGGATTGAAGGGGTTGGTTCTACTTTTTGATGAGGCAGAGTGGATGGGAAAAGCAGCCTCCCGAGAGCAGCTGATGAAGGGTAGAAACTTTGTCGAGGCTGTCATACGGGTCGCTAGCGGTGATTATAGATTGAGTGCTCCTCCTTCCTCGAACGAGAGTGGCCTGACGTATGCTCGGCATTCAAGACGAGTGCCATTCTTATACAAGACGCCTCCGCATCTTCAACTGGTGTTCGCTTTCACTGACCGGGCTGTCTTCAGAGAATTGGATGCTTTCGGCAAGGCTCAGGAGATACCCTTGGCGCATCTCTCAAATAGTCAGCTTAGAATGGTTTTGGCACATCTTTGCGGGATTTACGACGAGGCCTACCCAGGGTTTTCCACGGCGAACTTAGGCCGTCCTGAACCGAGGTTCTTCAAGGTCCTGGAAGACGCTGTTCCAGGTTCAACCCGGAAGATCATCAAGGGTCTCATCGAATACCTTGACCTGAGGCGCTGGGCGGCGCAGCAATGACGCTAGATGACTCATCCAGTGCTGGGCGAATCGGTGAGACCTTGCGTATCAAGGCGATGCTTCGTCGGTCGTGGGTTCCGTTTTTCAGCCGGTTCGGCTCGCTCACGGATGTGCAACTCGCTGCTATTCCTCGGATTCTAAGCGGCGAGAACGTTGCAGTTATGTCGCCCACTGCTTCGGGAAAGACGGAAGCTGTCGTTGCACCAGTAGCCGAGCGAGTCTTTGATTCAAGAAGAGACGGTCTTTCTATCCTATATGTCGTGCCGACTAGGGCTTTGGCTAATGACACCCTGAAAAGGTTGAAAGGCCCTTTGGAAGAGATGGGGATTCGGACGGCTGTGAAGCATGGGGACAGGCCGCATCTGCCGAGTCCATTGCCGAATTGTCTGATTACGACGCCCGAGTCATTGGATTCGATGCTTTGCCGGTCTGTGGGGAGACTCAAAGACCTTCAGGCGGTAATCCTCGACGATGTTCACATGATTGATGGGACGTATAGGGGAGATCAACTTCGAGTTCTCATGGGGCGGTTGGAGCTTTGCCACGGGGCGGAACCTCTTAGCGTATATTTGCTGTCTGCGACTTTTGGCGATCCTACAGCTGTGGCTATGCGGTATGTTCAAAGGTGCGGTATCGTCCGTGCGGGGGTTCAGCGGTATATTGAGCGGGTGTATCTTGAGTCGCTTGAGTCGCTACGGCAAGAGGCGCAAACCCGAAAGTGGCGAAAGATCCTGTGCTTCTGTAATGGAAGGAAGTCGGTTGAAGAGTTCGGGGCGAGCTTGCAGCGGTTGTTTGACCCGTATCCGGTGGTAGTTCATCATGGAAGTCTTAGCAAGGCTGTTCGAGAGGCAGCGGAGCGCACAATGCAGGAGGAGAGAGTTGCGCTTTGTATCGCTACCTCGACATTGGAGGTCGGAATCGACATCGGAGACATCGACGTGGTTTTTCTTGCCGAGGCCCCGGTGAGCAGAACAGCCCTTTTGCAGAGGCTCGGTCGGGGGAATCGGCGGTCCGGCAAGATCGTTGCAGCTGTTCTTGCCCCGACCGTTGAGGAGGTGAACCTGGTTGAGTCGATGTTCGACGGCATTGAGAAGGGGATCTTGGCCGGTTCCGAATACAGTGCCGATGTTTCGGTGGTGGTGCAGCAGGCGTTCTCGCTTCTCTTTCAACATCGAGAAGGAGTTGCTTGGCATGATCTCCTGGGTGTGCTGAAGCCTCTTGGAGAGGGTGTTTTGATTCGCAGAATCCTCGATCATCTGCAAGCCCAGGGAATGATTGAAACAAGGGGTGGGCGCTTCTTCGGCTCTGAGGAGGTCATGAATCTTGGGGAAAGCGGGAAGATCCACTCAAACATTCCGGATTCAACCGAGAACGAGGTTGTGGACGTGGCTTCGGGGAGACGCATTGGAAAGGTTTATGGCGTGCCTGATGAGGTTTTCCTGTTGGCGGGCCGAGCTTGGCGAGTCGTCGGGCGGCGCACTGGAAGAATCGATGTGCGTCCCTGGGGAGGTGGGGCGATAGCCCCCCGGTACCCTGGATATTCAGAAGCGGGTGCGTTCACTTCATTTCTTCCCCCGGATCTTCTTCCCAAGAATTCTCCGACCACTTCTCCACGGTGATCCACTCGCTTTTCGGCACCGGGGTTAGACTGCCGAACCCTCCTCGGGATTTGCTCCGATCTCTCGCCGTGACCGGACTATCCTGCGTTTGAAGATCAATGTCGCATAAGGCGCTGCCTGCCTCGCGCGCATCCCTCCTTGCGAGAATCGGCGGCCAAGCGTATCAGTAGAGAGGATTCGCGAGGGGGCAGGCGGTAGGGGGAGGAGGTGTACGGCGCCATGGCCCAGATCAGCGGCGGCAGGCATTTGATTGTCTATTTCATCGACAAGAAGCGCGGCCTGGCGCTGCCGATTTCGGCGCGCGATATGAATGCCGCGGAGAGAAAATACTATGAGAAGCACAGATAGACGGATTGACCCTCTGCCCGACGAGTTCAAGTCGGAGGACGAGGCCGCCCGGTTCTGGGACACTCATAGCCTGACCGACTACGAGGAATTTCTCGAGCCCGTCGACCTCGAAGTCGGCTTCAAGAGGCGACATTACGAAATTGAGGTGGACGAAGAAAGTTTCATGGTCCTGCGCGACAAGGCCCGAAAGCAGCGCAAGCCAGTCAAAGAACTGGCCAGCGAGATCCTGAAGCAGAAGCTCGCCGCCATCTAAACGCGTCGGCTGAGGGGGCGGTTCATCCGTTGCTCTTCATGAACAGCGGCGCCGCCTCGCCGGAGGGAATTGAGCAAGGCGCCCCGTTGATCTCCCCATTGGGTCCCTCGACACGCGCATCGCGGCGCACGCGCGGGCCCTCGACTGCACGCTTGTCACAAACAACGAATCGGAATTCCAGCGCGCGCCCGGGCTCCGCGTTCAGAATTGGGCCAAGGGAATTCCCATTGGCACGCCGGCATGGCCCGGGTCGGCGGCGGAAGAGGCGGAGAATTGCGTAGGGCGTCCCCTTAATCCTAGTTTATCAGGCGACAGGGCGGCGTGCTGTATCTCATGCGTTGCAAGGATTATGCTTCCCTAACAGGTAGATCCATGGCCTGAAGGAGGAGGGGGTTCGTGCCTCGCAATGTCGCTCAGAAACTCATCGAGTCGCACCTGGCCGAAGGCGACATGACGCCGGGGAAGGAGATTGGCATTCGCATCGATCAGACCCTGACCCAGGACGCCACCGGCACGCTCGTCATGCTGGAATTGGAGGCGATGGGGCTGGACCGGGTTCGCACCGAGCTGTCGGCGCAATATGTCGACCACAATCTCATCCAGGAAGACTCGAAGAACCCCGACGACCATCTGTTCCTCCTCAGCGCGTGCCGGCGGTTCGGCATCTGGCATAGCCGGCCGGGCAACGGGGTCAGCCATCCGGTCCACCAGGAATGCTTCGGCCGACCCGGCAAGACACTGCTGGGCTCCGACAGCCACACCGTCGCCGCCGGGGCCATCGGCATGCTGGCCATCGGCGCGGGCGGACTGGACGTGGCCTTGGCGATGGCGGGCGAGCCGTTCCACTTCAACATGCCCAGGATCTGGGGTGTTCGCCTCGTCGGACGCCTGCCCGACTGGGTCAGCGCCAAGGACGTGATCCTCGAAATGCTGCGCCGCCATACCGTGAAGGGCGGACTGGGGCGCATCATCGAATACTACGGGCCGGGTCTGGATGGCCTGTCGGCGATGGACCGCCATGTGATCGCCAACATGGGCGCCGAGTTGGGGGCCACCGCGACCGTTTTTCCTTCTGACGAGGAAGTCCGCCGCTTCCTGCGTTCTCAGGAACGCGAAGACAATTGGGTGGAAATCAAGGCGGACGACGGCGCGCGCTACGACGTCGACGAAGAGATTGATCTTTCGACGCTGGAGCCGCTGATCGCCATGCCCTCCAGTCCCGACAACGTGATCCCCGTGCGCGAAGCGGCGGGCGTGGAGATCTACCAGGCCTATATCGGCTCGTCGGCCAACCCCGGCTACCGCGACTTCGCCGTGCCCGCCGCCATGGTGCGCGGCCGGCAGGTCCATCCCCGCGTGTCGTTCGACATCAACCCGACCTCGCGCCAGATTCTGGAGAACCTGGCGCGCGACGGCCATCTCGGCGCCCTGATCCGCGCCGGCGGGCGCATCCACCAGGCAGGGTGCAACGGCTGCATCGGCATGGGCCCTGGAGAAAGGGCCGAACATCGCTTCGCTGCCGGAGATCGATCCTCTGCCGGACGAACTAAAGGTCCCCGTGCTGCTCAAGGCGCACGACAACATCACGACCGACGAGATCATGCCCGCCGGGGCGCGCGTCCTCCCTTATCGCAGCAACATTCCGAAGATCAGCGAGTTCTGTTTCGACATTGTCGATCCGACGTATCACGATCGCGCCCTGGCCGTGCGCGAAGCCGGCGGGCACGCGGTCGTCGGCGGACGAAACTACGGCCAAGGCTCGAGCCGCGAGCATGCGGCGCTGGCCCCGCGCTTCCTGGGCCTGCGCGTCGTGATCGGCAAGGATTTCGCCCGGATTCACTGGCAAAACCTGGTGAACTTCGGCGTGTTGCCGCTCACCTTTGAGGACGAATCGGAATACGACCGGATCGAGCCGGGAGACACGCTGCGCCTCACGAACCTGCGCTCCGCCATCGCCCAAACCGATCGCCTCATCGTGGAAAACCTGACGCAAGGCCGCTCCTTCGCCGTCCTGCACGGTCTCTCCGAGCGACAGGTCGAGGTCCTCCTCGCCGGCGGCCTGATCAACTGGATGCGCCAGCGGGTCAAGACCTCCTGACGCGCGTCCAACTTGACCAGTTCGTAGTGACGGCTGCTTTGGCGGCATAGGTCTCGCGCAAATCCGAGATTCGCTCGGACCGTGGGCTATTCTGGCAAGACCTATGCCGCCATGTGATCTTCAGCCGTTTCGCCCTGCCGCCGTCCCGAATCTCAACAGCGCCCGGCCCGCGGGGAATTTGATGATGGCAATTCCCGCGGATTGTGGGAGAATTCCCGCTATGAAACCGGAAGCTTCAAGTCTCGCGGATTGGACGCCGGAGCAGATCGCTCAAGGCAAACGCTGGGTGCAGGCGTGGAAGGAAGCCGGCGAAGCCATGGAGCGATTGCGCCGCGAGGAGTTGCGCCGACTGGACGCCCGTCGGGCCATCGAACTGCTCTGCGGCCCGGCGGATTATCAGGTTCCGCCACGCGCGCCCAAGCCCACCTCCGGCCTCGTCGAACAGCAATTCTGGTTCATGAAAGCCGCGCGCCGTGATTGAAATCATCCGCGCCGCCGTCGAGCTGCAATCAGTCTGCGAGGCGCAACGCTGGCGCTACTGCTTCATCGGCGGGCTGGCGCTGCTGCGTTGGGGCGAGCCGCGCGAGACGGTGGACGTGGACCTCACGCTGCTCACCGGCTTTGGCGCCGAGGAGCGCTTCGTGGAAATCCTCCTCTCCCGCTTCGACGCGCGCATTGAGAACGCCGTGCAGTTCGCTTTGACGCGGCGCGTGCTGCTGCTGCGCGCGAAGTCCGGGGTCGGCCTCGACATCGCGCTGGGCGGTTTGCCGTTTGAGGAATCCGCCGTCGCGCGCTCCAGCGTTTTTGCCTTTCCGCCCGACGCGCGGATTCGCACGTGCTCCGCCGAGGATCTCATCGTGATGAAAGCGTTCGCCGCCCGCGCCAAGGATTGGCTCGACGTGGAAGGCATCATTATTCGACAGGCCGGAACGCTGGACTGGCGCTACATTTGGTCGCAACTCAAGCCGTTGGCCGAACTCAAGGGCGCTCCGGAGATCCCGGTCGAACTGGAACGGCGGCGCGTGGAGTTCGAGAACCAGGGGAGTTGAGAGACGCCCTGCTCATCAGGTTCGTAGCGACGGCTTCAGCCGTTTCGCCGTGCGGGTTTGGGGGAACGAAGCCAAATTGACTGGGAAATTGGGTTCGTTTTTCAGCGGGCGATTCGCGCGGAGCGTTGATGCTGGCCGTGTTGGATTGAGCGAAATTGGGTTCGTTTGTTCATTTTTTGTATTTGCGCGCTCGCCCTTTCCGCCGGCCGCCGACGGGGCTCCCTCCGGCGGACTCAGTCTGGAGAAGGGTAGCGCGGACGGGGGGGAGGAGTCAATTCCCTACGGGAAACTTGCGGGGTCTTGGGGGAACAAAACCGTTCGGGAGCGGCGAGGCGGCCTCGCGCGGCCGATGGCTGGTCTCGTTTTCCACTGGCGGCGAAAGGCGACTTCCCGTATTCTGCTTCGATGGATTTCGCCGTCAGGAGGACCGGCTCATGACCCCCGCGTTCACCGCCGAAGCGCCGCCCCTGTCCGTCGACGCCGAAGGGGTCATCCGGATGGGAAGCACGCGGGTGACGCTCGACACGGTGGTCGACGCCTTTCTGGAGGGAGCGACCGCCGAGGAGATCGCTCAGCAGTATCCGGCGTTGCGGCTCGCCGATGTCTATTCCGTTCTTGGGTACTATCTTCGGCGCCAGGCGGAGATCGACTCCTACCTCCAACAACGCCGAACCGAAGCGCAAGCCCTTCGCGCCGAAGTCGAACGCCGCTGGGAGCCCGCCGGCGTGCGCGCCCGGCTCCTGGCCCGACGCCAGGACGGCGGGGGCTGAGCCGTGGTTCGCTACCTGGCCGACGAGAACTTCAACAACGACATCCTTCGGGGCCTCTGGCTGCGGGCGCCGTCTATTGATATCGCGCGAGTCCAAGACACCGGCGTCGCGGGGGCGGACGACCCCACGGTGTTGGAGCGCGCGGCGGACGAGGGACGGGTAATGCTGAGCCATGACGTGAATACGCTTGTCGGCCACGCCAACAAACGAATCGCGGCGGGTCGCCGAATGCCCGGCGTCTTCATCGTTCCGCGTGGGACCTCGCTCGCCGCAGTCATCGACGATTTGCTCCTGCTAGCGGAGTGCAGCCGCGAAGGGGAATGGGAGGGGCGGGTTTTGTACCTGCCGTTGCGGTAGCCTCCCCTCGCTTTCGGCTCGAGAAAACCGCTCGCCGTTCGCCGCTCGCATCCGGAGAGCCAATGTCTCAGAGGAAGGATCGCGCGGAAGGAGCGGGGAGTCAATTCCCTATGGGAAACTTGCGGGGTCTTGGGGGAACAAAAACATGAGGGGCAAGGAGTTGGGTAGGGTGTCCCTGTAGTTCCACTTCGAAGTGAGTGTTAACCGGCATATCCGAAAAGCATCTTGGCAGCTTCGCCAGAGCCAGCTGAATAGACCATCTCGCCGACTTCCGAAAGCGTCACGGAGTAGGCATCGTATGGCCTGTTTGGCCCGACCGGGCCGTTCTGCGCTCTCGCCTCGAAGATAGGCCCTCCCTCTGTAAAGTGGACCAGTGCTATGCGCCGAGACACTGCGAACTTGATCGCTCCTTTCTGGAAAGGGGCGCTCGAAAACAGCATCCCCTTGTGCGCATGCGTGGACGACAGCTTGTCAGCAAGAACCTGAACCAGTTCACGCTTTATTGGATTCGTGTGATTCTTGCACTCTACCAGGACGAGGAAATCCGCGCCCAAGGCTTCGAACGTCGCCACGGCATCCATGTCAAACTCGCCGTCGGGGCTGCGAACTGCGGTCTGGTGCTGAACTATGAACTCCTTTAACGGGCAGCCGATGGTACGTAGAAACTCCACCACCATTCTTTCGAATTGCCGGGGAGTCACCCTGAGTCTCGACCTGTCCCACGGAGCTTTGATCATCGACTAGGGTTCCCCTCCCGCAGTTCTTTCAGTTCCGGCAAAGGCTATACGAGAAATTCCACAGTGGGTTGACGATCATCGGAATATGATTATTCCGTAGTTACAGCTCTTCAAACCAGGCGTCCCATCTGTGCGCCTCGTAATTACCTCACCGCTCATGGGGATTGCCAGATTCCACGCCGCCCCAGTCTCGCAAAGTCCTCGGCTTGTCGTATTTGGTCCTTCAACGCAAACTGCGTCGAGTCGTCATAGCGCAGAAGACCAACTTCAGCCATTCGAGCGTTAATCAAAATAGCCGCGTCGGGGTGTGCCTCATCACGGGCGAAAACATAAACGGACCTCAAAGGGCCCCGTGGTGCTATTGTGTCCTCCCGAACATATACGGGCCGACCAACCAAATACTGCCTGAGTTTCTCCATGGCCTCCCCACGCAACGAACGTACTCCTCGCACCCCCAGGAGTTCGACCGTCTCCCCGGAATCCAATTTCAAAGCGATCTCGTTTACAATGTCAACGACGACGGCCAAAGGCACCTTCGCCAGTTCCCCGGTGAGAGGCGTCAACGTTGTACTGGTCGGACCGTCGATAGAAACCGTAGCCCACGCCCCTTGTTTGTGCTCTTTCGCCCATCTCTCGGCTTGCGCGATGAAATCGCTCTGAGATAGAGCAGTGGAATCGTCCCACTCAAGGAGCCCCAGGGAAACCATATAGGCATTTAGGAGGTACTGTGAGTTTCCTTGCGCCTCTGGGGCACCCGGCACATAGAGGTACACTTTGGGTGGGGTTGACTCTCGAGCGGATGGGTCAAACTCCACCATGACCGCCTTTCCAACCGTTAGTGTCTCAAACGTTTTGACGGCAGCCACCCGAAACGCCGGGATCCCGCGCACGCCAAGAATCCCAAAAGTCTCTCCAGCATCGGTTCTGAAAGTTACCTCGTTTATCACGGCTCCTACTTTCGTTTCCTGTCGCCCCTGACGCACAGGCGCTGGTGTCTGAGACGAGGTGGCAGTTGGGTTAGTGACGACGCCACCTATCATGTTCCCGGGTATTTCAAAACGGAACATCCCTTCTCCCCCGACATTCCCCGCAGGAATCTCAAGATGGAGCCACTTCAGATTGTCGATTGGCTTCTCAAAGACCAGGATATCCGCAATAGATTTTCCCGGATAAACCGATTGCCGATCCGCGCTACCGACGATCTGGGTTGTCGCGCCAAAGGTGATGCGCTTATATACGTTATTGCTGTCGTCGGTCAGCACAGCGAAGTCTCGTCCAAAGGCAAAATCTTGGCCGCGCCAGCTTAGGAAGTTAATCTTCTTGGTCTTACTTGAGTTGGTCACTTCCAAGGCAACGCTGAGGAGGTCCTCAGTCGATCGGGTGCTCTCACCAAACAAGTCCTTAAGCGGGATCTTCCCCAGCCTTGCACTTTTGACCCGCACCTGAATCTCACCTTGACGCACGGCGCTGGGGACTCTTGCCCATTCAGCAACTTCCTCTGTCTGAACTCCAGAACTTGGCATGCCTGTGGTGTCTGCATTTGACGACGCAATTGGAGACACGGCCTGCGGGTGCGTTTTCTGTTCTTGCTCCGTGACCGCATCGTCGTGAGCTTTGCCGTTGGGCGAGATTGCAGTCGCACCATCCGGCGAGGTGGCGGGAGTCACGACTTCCTGATTCGTTCTCCGGTCTCTCTCCATCGCAGCAGTGACAGCCGTGGCGGTCTTCCCCGTTGATCCAACAGCGATCAGAGCAGAGACAAGACAAACAACCCCCCCGGCAATGGGGAAGGCAAAGCCTGTCTTTCTGTTGATGAGCGCCAAGACGAAGCCAATGCTCGCCAACAGCATTCCGATCACGGCGAGCGGAATCGCAAGAAGGCCGAGAAACGGAATCCAACAGAACAGGCAGGCTATGATCCCCAGGACCAGCGCAGCGATCCCAAGGGGGCTTGCGCTGCGGACGATCTGAATCCGTGATTCCGTAGGCATATCCCCCATCTCCCTTCCCCCCTATCTTCTCGCGCGAAGAACAAAGATCGTCCCTTGGGGCGCTGCCAAAACCTAGCCCGTACTCCGCAGGCGCGCCGCCTTGAATTGGATTGCCCAAACAGGACTCAGATCCCCTGGACTAAACGTGAGAGCCCCTTGGATACGGGCGAACAATTCCGGCAATTCCTCGCGGAGTCGGGCGCGGGGTTTGTGTACCCTGCCCCCTCCCTGAAGCCGATCTGTTGCCGGCGAGGAGATCGACGCTCCCAGCGGCTTTGGCGCGGGGCGGGGTCGCGTTGTGGTCGGGGCGGCGGGCGAGGCGTGCATGGACGCGTCTCCGGCGAACCACTGGGTTATGGGCGAGAAACGACAACGGCCCGAATTGGACCTCCAACGACTGACACACAAGGGATGGTACTGGTTTGGCGGGTGATTCCGCAAGTAAAAAACGTGGAGCAGGCCCCGCATGCCGCCCCTCATGGGGGCATTCTCGAATTCCAAGATTGGCTTGGTCCGCCAGAATGGCTGGAAAAACAGGGGCGGCGAGCATCGAAGCGCGGAAGCGCTTGGCGGATTCGGGAAGGTAGGGGTCGTGCATGGGGTCTTCCTATCTGGCGTTCCGAGAACGCGTTCAATACCATGGGAACGATGGCGCGAGGTCTCCGGCGGCGCTGCTGGCCGCGCGGAAGCAAGAGCAAGCGGCATTCTCGATTCGGATAGGCAGTCTATCCGACCGCGGAAGGAGGACCGCAATGACGACGACGGTCGAGGATCGAAGCGAAATCCTGAGGATGTATGAGGCTCTGCGAGTCACCGACGTATGCGACGGCATGGACGCCGTGGGGCTTCAGGACGTGGGCCTGATGGACAAGGAGATCCGCCCCCTGTGGAAAGACATCGACGGCTTCCAACACCGGATCTGCGGGATCGCCCACACGGTGCGGTTCGTCCCCACGAACAAACGCGCGCCGGGGTTCGCGACGATCGAAGAGCACCAGAAGTGGAAGGGCCAGTGGTACAGCCAGTTGGCCAAAGGGCCTATCGTGGGAGAGATCCGCGCCGGAGACGTCATCGTCATCGACGCGGCGGGCGTCGCCGACTGTGGCTTCATCGGGTCGAACAACGCGCTGGGCTGGATCGCCGCCGGGGCGCGCGGCGCCGTGACCAACGGAGGCGCCCGCGACACCGATGAACTGATCAAGGAGCAGGTCCCGGTCTACTCGCGCGGCGTCTCGCGCGGCATCCGCCCCGGCCGGCTCGAAGTGGAATCGACCAATCACCCCATCTCCTGCGGCGGCGTCTTTGTCCGCCCCGGGGATGTAATCGTGGCCGACGGCGACGGGGTCATCGTCGTTCCCTTCGAGAAAGCGCTCGCGGTCGCGAAGGTCGCCATTGCGATTCAGGAGGGGGACAACGGAAGTTGAGTAATCGTATTCGCGGACTCCCTGTGGAGCAAGGGGTTCGGGGGATTTACTAGCGAGCGAAGGCCTCCAGGCCGGAGACGCGGGCCAGGGTGAGGATCTTCTGGGCG
>JAPLSS010000244.1 GCA_026398515.1 Candidatus Sumerlaeota bacterium
CGACCTCGAGGCGGAGCGCGCGCCGGCGGCGAAGCGCGGCCAGCACGCGCGCGTCGGCCAGGGTCTCGATCGCGCCGACGCCCTTCTCCGCCGCCCCGTCGAGCCATCGCTCCATCGCCTTCGCCGGGGCGAAGCGCTCCAGCAATTCCCAATCGGCGCGTTTGTCGATCAAGCTCTGGCCCAGCAATGGGCGCGTGGAGGCGATGAGCGGCGGCAGATCAACCATGGAGAAGAAACCAGCAAAGTGTCAGAATAATGGAGTCAGGATAACAAAGACCCATTTGTGTCTTTATTATCCTGACTCCATTATTCTGACTTCAACCTGAGATTCGGACGCCTCAGGCCCGCGGGCGGATTCAGTTCGATCCATTCCTTGCTGTCCGCCGCGCGGTAAAGCGCGTCGACGATCCGCTGCATCTCGTAGCCGTCGTCGAACCCGTAGCGCGGCTTCTCGTCCGCCCGGCAGGCGCGCACGAAATCCGCCATCTCGTTGCAGTAGCCTTCGCCGCAGTAATCCGGCGTCAGGGTGAACGGCGCCTGGTCGGTGGCGCTCTGATGCGTGGCGGACAGGCCTTTCGGCAGGTCGCCCCAGGGCGCCAGCAAATGCAGCCGGCGGCGAAAATCGTCCAACTCCATCACGCCGTTCGTCCCCTCGGCCACCACCCGCGTGTATTCCACGTCGCAGCCCGGCACGCTCCAGCTCATGTCGATGGAGCCCGCCGCGCCGCTCTCGCATTCCAGGATCGCCGTCAGCGTGTCCTCCACCCCGGTCGAGGAGTGCATGCTCTTGGCGCGGCACGTCACGGCCGTTACCCGCCCGAACAGGAGCCAGACGAGGTGAACCAGATGAATGCCCGTGTTGATCAGCACCCCGCCGCCGGCCTGCTCCTTGGTGAACGTCCAGCCGGACTTCGGGCTGAAGACCTGGCTGAGATAGACCGAGGCGTGAAAGCGCCGGATCTCGCCCAACGCGCCTTCGCGCAGGAGCCGCGCGCTGGAAAGGAACAACTCCTGGTGGCCCTTCATGAAGCCGACCGCCGCGCACAGGCCCTCCCGTCCGCGCGCCGCCTTGGCCAGCGCCTGCGCGTCGGCCAGCGTGTGGGCCAGCGGCTTCTCGCACAGCACATCCAGCCCCGCGTCGAAGGCGGCTTCGACCAGCGGGCGGTGCACATGGCTGGGCGCGGCCACCACCGCCGCGTCCAACTCCTCGTTGCCCACCGCTTCCTGGAGGCTCGCATAGAAGGGCGCGTCGAGGCCGATCGACCGCACGTGCGCTCCGACCTTGGGATCGACGTCCACGAGCGCCGCCACGAGCGCCCCGGGACAGGCCGAAGCCATCGCCGCGTGCATGATGCCCATCTTGCCCAGGCCGACGATGGCCAGCGCCAGCTCCTGTTGCGGCTGCTGCTCCATGGCTCCAACGCCTCGACGAAGGGGGTCTCCGGCATCCGGCGTCGCGGGATGCGCCCGAGATGCGTCGTTCTCGAAGGGTGCATGCGACTCGGCCGAAAGTGAAGCGCAATTCGTGAAGCAGACGGCGGGATGCGCCCGCTCTACAAGGAACTCGCGGAGCGCCAGGCCAAGGGACTGAGGGCAGAAGATCGAATTCCCGGATTCGCAGGGCGGCTCTCTCAAGCGTTTCGAGCAGGAAATCAAAGCCCAGGGTTTCCCGTTCGCGTGGGCGCGGCGCGCGGTCCCGTGACAGCGCCCGTTGGCGCGATCGCCCCTTGCCCCGACTGGCGAGGGGGCGTCAAGCTCGTGTTTTCCGGTTCAGCGCGAGCGGTTTCCCCCGGATTTCCACTTTTCCCATTCGTCGAACTCCTTTTTTGTTGCATCTTTTGAAGCGTTGTGAACAATAGCGGTGAACTATTATAGGCTATCATGCGCGAGAACTTGCGCCCGGTTCCCGTGCGGCGGGGCGACGCCCCTTCGCGGCGGCTTGGGGCGTGAGAAAGGTGTGGGTTCGGCATGCCGGTCAGCGTGGAAAACCCCCTCATCGTTCAGGCCGACCGGTCGGTTCTTCTGGAGGTCCATTCGCCGCGCTATGAAGCGGCGCGCGACACGCTGGCCGTCTTCGCCGAATTGATCAAATCGCCGGAACACGTGCACACCTATCGCATTTCGCCGCTTTCGCTGTGGAATGCCGCGTCGGCGGGCCTGACCGCCCCGCAAGTCATCGCCGGCCTGACCGAATACGCCAAATACGCGATCCCGGAGAACATCCTGCACGAGATCCGCGATTGGATGGGCCGCTATGGGCGGTTGCAGCTCGTCCAGGGGCCGAAGGGGCTGGAGTTGGTTTCGGCGGATGAAACCCTGATTCTTCAGATTCAGCGCCATTCGCGCCTGGCGCCGTTCATCGCGAAACAGATCGAACCGACGCGGCTCCTGCTGAAAGACAACGTGCGCGGCCGCGTCAAACAGGCGCTGGTCAAGGAACTCGAGTTTCCGGTCGAAGACCTGGCCGGCTACAGCGACGGCGAGCCGCTGGAGTTTGAACTTCTGGACGCGACGCGCGACGGCCGCCCGTTTGGACTGCGCCGCTACCAGCGCGAGGCGGTCGACATCTTTTGGGCGGGCGGCGGGACGCGCGGCGGAAGCGGCGTGGTCGTCCTGCCGTGCGGCGCGGGCAAGACGATGGTCGGCATGGGCGCCATGCGGAAGATCGGCCAGTCGACCGTTGTCCTGACCACGAACATCACGGCGCTGCGCCAGTGGCGCGAGGAGCTGCTCGACAAGACCACGTTGCGCGACGACCAGATCGGCGAATACAGCGGCGAGGCCAAGGACATCCGCCCGGTGACGCTGACGACGTACCAAATCCTGACGTACCGCAAGGCGAAGAACGCGCCGTTCATCCATTTGGAGCTGTTCCACCAGCGCAATTGGGGCCTGATCATTTATGACGAGGTGCACCTCCTCCCGGCGCCGGTCTTCCGCGCGGTGGCCGACCTGCAGGCCAAGCGCCGGCTGGGGCTGACCGCCACGCTGGTGCGCGAGGACGGCAAAGAGGACGACGTTTTCAGCCTGATCGGGCCGAAGAAGTACGACGTCCCGTGGAAGGACCTGGAGCGCCAGGGCTGGATCGCGCAGGCCGAATGCGCGGAGATTCGCGTGGCGCTGCCCGACGGCGAGCGCATGCGCTACGCCACCGCCGACGCCAAGGCGAAGTACCGCATCGCGGCCGAGAACCCGCTCAAAATGGAGATCATCGAGAAACTGGTCGAACAACACATCGAGGACAACGTGCTGATCATTGGGCAATACCTGGATCAACTGCACGAGATCGCGCGGCGCTTCGAGGCGCCGATCATCACCGGGCGCACGCCGACCGACGAACGCCGGCGCCTCTACGACGATTTCAAGGCCGGCGTCATCAAACGGCTGATCGTGTCGAAGGTGGCGAAGTTCGCCATCGACTTGCCCGACGCCAATGTGGCGATCCAGATCTCCGGCGCGTTCGGCTCGCGGCAGGAAGAGGCGCAGCGCCTGGGCCGCATCCTGCGCCCGAAGCGCGACGGCTCCAGCGCGCGCTTCTATTCGGTCGTCACGCGCGAGACCCGCGAGCAGGAATTCGCGCGCAACCGGCAGACGTTCCTGACGGAGCAGGGCTATCGATATTCGATCGTGGATCACGAGTTGGCGCAGGTGGGAGGCGAGGCTGTCAGTGTCGGCGATTGAGAGAATCCGCGAGAAGATTCGGAGCCGCGATTACTACCTGTCTTCGCACGCCGAGGAGGAGATGGCAGAGGACGGCTTGGAGCGCGACGATGTTGAGAACGCGATTCTGGGAGGGTTTGTTCAGAAGAAGCTGACACGCGACGCGAGAGGCACGCGATACCGGGTGCAGGGTCCAGCGAATGACGGTCGCATTGTACATGCGTTGTGTCGCTTCAAAGAGGTTGGAGCCCTGATTATCATTACGGTCTACGCGAAGGAGCAACGGATATGAAATGCGAATTCTGCTGTTCGGAGACAAGTCCCAGAAAGGTCCGGAAGCAGCATTGGCATAAAGGCAAACTCTACATTGTCGAGAATGTCGATGCCGAGGTCTGTCCGGAGTGTGGCGAGAGATACTTCCACGCTACCACCCTTGACAAAATCGACGCTCTGATCGCCAGGGAGCATTCGGTCAAGGAAGTGTTGTCCGTGGAAGTCGTTTCCGCTTAGCGAAATCCGGGCGAGTTAAGCAGAACGGGGTCGGTTTCGCAGGGGAACGGAGTCCGGCATGAAACTGAAGAGCATTCTAAAGACTCTGCCGCTGGACAAACTGGAGGCGATCCATCGCTTCTGGGGGTTCAACGATCCCAAGAACTACGCCGACGCGACGACCGAGGCGGCCCGCGCCACGGCATTGACCGATTTCCTCTACCCGCGCCTCCAGTTGCGCCATTCGTTCCTTCACGCTTTCGCCAACCTGGAGAAGGACGAGAAGGACCTCGTGTACTTCCTGGCGATCCACGGCGGCGACCTGGAGCCGTCGGAGGTCATCGAGCGCTGCTATCGCGGCGAGGCCGGGAAATTCCACGCGCTGGTCGAGCGGCTGGCGACGCGCGGCTTCGTCTTCCTGGACACCTTCAAACTCGGGCGCGAGGCGGTCGAGATGGTGGGGCTGCCCGAGCCGTATCTGCGTTACGTGGAATTGCCGTCGTACTGGGAAGGCTACCTCGGCAGTTTCCTGAAGAGCCTGCCGACGCCGCGCCTGAAAACCATCGCCAACAAGGGGCTGAAACTGGGCCTGAAAACGAGCAAGAAACACCTGCTCATCTGGCGCATCCGCCGCGCGTTGACCGACCCGCGGTTCTTGCGCGACGCGGTGCAGCGCTTGCCCGCCGAGCAACGCGACATCCTGGAAACGTTGCTCGAAAAACGCGGAGTTTCGGTGTACCGCGACCTGCTCGATCAGAGCTACTCGTTGCGCTACGACCATGCGCGCGCCGACCACATCCAGGCCCTGTCCACCGTCAGCGGCCTGGTCTACGTCGCGGTCGAAGGCGAGAACAAGCAGAACAACCTGCTGATGGCGCCGCGCGACCTGGCGTTTATCATCCGCGGCGGCTACCACCCCGACCGGCGCTCCTTGCGGGAGCTCGACACGGTGTCGATGCCCAGCGACGAGGCGCAGGGCCTGGTGCTCGACAACTCCGGCCACCTGCTGCGCGACCTGGCAGTCTTTGTGGCCGCGATCCGCAATCATCCCCCGCGCGTGCTGACCGGCGGGGGGATCGGGCGCAATGATCTGAAGAGGATCTTGCCCAGCCTGTCGTCGCGCAAGACGCTGAAGCACGTGCGCTTTCTGGCGCTGTTCTGCATCCGGCGCAAATTCCTCCTGCCCTCGGGCGGCCTGTGGACGGCGAGCGAGGCGTTTGAAAAATGGCTCGGAGACGCCTATGGGGCCTATCGCGATTTCTACACGTTCTGGCTCGATTCGACATCGTGGAACGAGGAGTACCCCGACGGCGACGTCGCCCACGCCGAGCCGCCTCCCTCGAACCTGATTCACGCCGGCGAACTGAGGCGCATGACGCTGCGCAACCTGGAATCGATCCCGCATGACGATTGGATCGACTTCGGGGCGTTCGCCGAGGGCCTGACGCCGCAGATCGAGATGGGCATCCCCGGGCGCAATCCCTCGGGGGAAACGCCGATGCTGCGCCACAACGTCCTGGCGGCGGAGTCGGTCGTGGCCGAGAGCTTGTACTGGCTGGGGGTGGTGATGCTGGGCGTGCCCAACGCCTCCAAGCTCGAGGAGCTGGGCAGCCGCGGCGACGAGACGCTCGACCCGCTCGTCCGCCACGGCGTCGGAACCGCCGGCAAGCGTTCCACCGAATACTCCTTCGCCTTCAAGCCCACGGCGATGGGGCGGGAGATTTTGCGCGGCCAGGCGTCCGATCCGGCGAAGCTGTTCAGCGGGCGCGGGTCGTCGAATCTGCGCATCGCAATGGAGGCGCGGCAGTTCACCGTGCAGCCGAACCTGGAGATCCTTGCCCCGCCCGACCTGCATCTGCCGCTGTTGTATCGGCTGTGCCAGTTCTGCGAGGTGATCTCCGTCGACGTCATGTCGACCTTGAGCGTCACGCGCCGCTCGGTGCGCGAGGCGATGGACCGCGGGCTGCACGGCGAGGCGTTGATCAGCTTCCTCGAAACGCACTCGAACATTCCCCTGCCCGACACGGTGCGCCATCTCGTGCACGAATGCGCGGCCAAGCACGGCGAAGTCGACATCGGCTATTCCGGCGGCTACATCTACGTGAGCGACCGCGCCTTGTTGGAGGAAATCCGCTCGCATCGGCGCATCAGGGATTCGGTCAAGGACGTCCTCGGCGAGAACGTGATCGCGCTGACGCCGCAGGCCGACATCACGCGCCTGGCCCGGGAGCTGCGCAAGGCCGGCTTCATGCCGCGCGTGGATTCGGAGACCGTCCACGTGACGAAAGACGGCGACTACTTCGTGCGCCTCAGCCCTGAGGAGCTCTACGACCTGCAGGGCATCCTGAAATTCGTCGGGGCGATGGAGGACGAACTCGGCCGCACGGTGACCGAGGACAAGGCGCGCCCGTTGCTCGAGCGCCTGCAGCCGAACCCCGCCAACCGCTTCAACCTCGCCGACTTCGCCGACACGATCTGCAAGAGCTTTCTGCGCCGCTACCACGCCGCGCGCAAGAAGCAGATCGACGAGGTCGCCGGGCGCTACAAAAAACAACTGGCGCGGTTATTGACCGCCGGCAGTTCCGTGGAGCCGCGCCCCGCGTTCGACGGCCCCAACCCGGCCGCCCAGGCCGAGGACGTCAGACGGCTGCTCGAATACGCCATCAAGACCGAATGCCGGGTGGAGATCGCCTACCGCCATCCCAAGGACGGCGCGGTGCGCGACACCATCGAGCCGGAATCGCTGTCCGAGGACCGCGTGTACGGCTACAGCGACGACCGCGACGACCGCTCGGCCTATCTCCTCTCGCGCATCCGCCACGCGCGGCTGTTGTGATTCGTGAGCAGGGAGTCCCGCCTTCAGGGGGAATAGCAAATGAATCCCAACGTCACACTCAACGACGGGCGCGAGATGCCGATCCTGGGCTTCGGCGTGTTCCAAGTTCCCGATGGGCCGGAGTGCGAGCGGGCCGTCCTGGAGGCGTTCGAGGCGGGCTATCGGCACATCGACACCGCCATGATGTATCGCAACGAGGCTTCGGTCGGGCGCGCGCTCCAGGCCAGCGGCTTGCGGCGCGAGAAGGTGTTCCTCACCACCAAGACCAATAGCCGGAACTTGAAGCGCGAAGCCGTGCGGCAGGCCTGCGAACAGAGTTTGTCCAAACTCGGCGTCGACTTCGTGGACCTCTACCTCATCCACTGGCCGACGGAGGACTTCGGCGAAGGCTGGGAGGCGATTCAGGCGCTGCGCGACGAGGGCAAGTGCCGTTCGATCGGCGTGAGCAACATCACCGTGCGACGGTTCGAGCAGGACTTCTTCCCGCGCGTCGCCGAGGCCCCGGCGGTCAACCAGATTGAACTCCATGTCTTTGGCCAACAGAGGGAGTTGGTCCGCTATTGCCGGGCAAAGGGCATTCAACTGGTGGCGTATTCGCCGTTGGCGCGCGGCCTGCGGCTCGCGCATCCGGTCCTGCGGGCGGCCGCCTCGGCCCATGGCAAGACCCCGGCGCAGGCGATGATCCGCTGGCTCGTGCAACAGGGGATTGTCGCGATCCCCAAATCCACGTCCGCCGAGCGAATCCGGGAGAACGCGCAGGTGTTTGATTTCGAACTCGCGCCGGAAGAAATGAGCTCTCTGGACGCGCTGAACGAAGACCTTTTCGCCATCGCCTGGCGGCCGACGGGGTATTACTGATTAGGAACCGCGAAGGGCGGCAAAGGGACGACGCGGACAGAGTGGACGCAGCGGACGACATGGACGAGATGGACGCCATGGACAAGAATGGACAACAGTGGACAACTCTCGACAACAATAGTGTTGCGCCTTGTTGTCCATGGCGTCCATTGCGTCCATGCCGTCCATCTGGCGCCCTTCGCCAACGTTTTACTCCGCGCCCGCGTATTGAATCAGAAACAACGAGTACTCGCCCGCCTTCAGATCCGCGCTGAAGCGATCCGCTCGCGGCTCGACTTCGCCCGCCGGCGCCGGGCCGTCGAGCGGCAGGCTCTGGGCGCGCAAGAGATCCACGACGCGATCGGCCGGGCGCGGCAGACGGAACTCGTAGCGGCCGTCCCTGGCGCAATTCACCGACAGAAAACAGCCGCCGGCCCGCACCGCCAGATCCGATGAATCCGTCCACACGTGCGCCCCGGCGTATTCCGCCAGGCCGCGGATCAGCCCGATGCCCGGTCGCGGCAGCGCGCAGAACACCGAAACCCACCCGCCTTCCATCTCGCGCGCCGCCAACGCGCCCGGACCGCCCGACAAGTCGTACGGCGCCAGCGTGACGCAACCTTCCGCGTTGGGTTTCACGTACACCGTCGGCGCCAGCGGCGGCGTGCGCGCCGGCGGAAGTTCCCGAATATATTTCAACACCGGGCTGTTCGGCAGGGCGTTCAAGTTCAGGGAATGCGTCGTCGCCTGAGTGGAGACGGAAAGCGGCAGGCCCGTCAACGCCCACGCGCCCTGCGCCGAAAAGCCTCCCTCCCGAATCGCGCCCGGCGCGAACAGCCAGACGGCGACCCCTTTGCGCTCATCCAAAAAGCGCCGAACCTTCGCCGCCCGCGCCTCGTCGACCGCGAACGCGTTGAGGAAGAAGTAGACGCGGACCGAGCGCGGAATGTCCTCCAGGCGCGAGAACAGATACGTGCCATACGCCACGCCGGCGCGTGCGAAATCGCCGCGTTGGTCGAACAGCAGCGGCAACGCCAATTCCGGGCTTTCGGCGAAATAGGG